>NZ_JAJKHN010000139.1:0-8310 GCF_020982715.1 Bacteroides sp. 1_1_30 | reverse complement strand
AGCCATGGTCTCGTGGGCTCGGAGATGTGTATAAGAGACAGATTCAGAATCTAATTTGGGACTTCCTATTTTTTGTAAGGGATATTACAAAAAACAATTCCGTTTTTACTTTAACTATAAGTTCTGGTAGGGACCATCCAAACATGTTACCAGACCAACAAGACCAAGGGGAAGAGTTTAGAAGGATGTATTACAGCTACTAAAGATGATAAATGCCAAAACCAAATTCATTGCAATTGGAATTGGGGTAACAGTTATTTTTTATTTTTAGTTCAATCAAGCCGGGAAGAATGATTAATAATAAAAGAATCAAGTCTTTAAAGGAAGATATCAATAAATAACTCTTGCAACATGCAGTTTCTTTCTGGCTGAATTTGCGACTCTGGAGCTATATTCTGAGGAACGGTTTGGCGGCGGAATATGCCGTTAAACCGTCCGGTTTTCGTTAAACGAAAACACAACTTGCTGTCCCCTCTACGGGGACAACGTTTTTAAGTAGAACTGTAGATTGCCCCGACTGGTGCCTCCCTCCCGATGGCAACCTCTTCCGATTTCGGTCTGCTTCTTCAGGAAAGTTGGCGTTTTTTACCAATATTCCGGAGGCGGAATAGGCTGTGCTTCCTGTAATAGTAGAGCATTCTACGATTATCCGACACATCAGATAGCTTCTTTTTCGTGATAATTGAATATTCAGAGAACTGAATATTTTGATAATCGGATAATCCGAATACTATTATATCTGTAGTCTCTTGGAATGTTACACAGTGACAACTGAATAATTGGCGTTTTGGATATTGGGATAATTGGGTATTTGAATATTGCTATATTCTGATATTTGGATATTCAGATAATGGGTAAACAATTATAAAAGACTACATTTATAAAAAGCTACAATTATAAAAGGCTATTATTATACATTCCCCATCAGAGAGAAAGTTCCTTGAGCCTGCTGCCGTCCAGCCGATGAACGGATACCGTACCGTCACAGTAAATAGCGAATGTAGGCATGTTCCCATCCTTCGGGAAAGTGATGGAGCCGGTATTGCAGACCACTGTGTGCTCTTTCCGTTCAAGTTTCCACCGGTGGGTGTGACCATAAAAAAGACAATCGAACCTTCCCTTCGGCAGTCTGTCCTCATTGTAGATATGTCCGTGGGTGAGAAAGAAACGTTTTCCATTATCCACCAACAGGGTGTAATCGGACAGGATGGGAAAGTCCAGCAGCATCTGGTCCACCTCCGAATCACAGTTTCCACGGATGGCGACAATCTCACCGGCCATCGCATTGAGACGTTCTGCGATCCCTTTCGGGTCAAGTCCTTGAGGTATCCCGTTCCGGGGACCATAATTCAGGATATCTCCCAAAATACAAAGCATTCCGCATTGTTGCTCCCGATAAAATGCCAGCACTTGTTCCAGTGCCGGTAACGAGCCATGTATGTCGGACACAATCAGGTATTTCATCATAATCTATTCGTTATCGGTTAAGTTTTCGCAGCACAAAAATAAGCATAATTATCTAATCTCCCTAACCGGGGAAACGATGAGAAAAAAGACAGGTTCCCTGAACTGTAGATTGCTGTATTGCTGTCCTTGTAGATTGCTGCAATGTTATAATCGGATACATAAAATAAGGGTATTTAGCCTTAGCTAAACTAAGCTAACAGTCTGACAATAAGGATTCTAATACTATGATATGTGGGTTTATTATGCTACCTTAGTGGTATAATAATAAAGGATAAAAAGCTATGAACGAACAAGTTAGAAATATCTTAGAACAGAGTACCACCAAGACGAGCAAGATTGAGCAGCTGCTCCGTCTGGGCCTGACGCGCAGGGAAATTGCCGATTTGGTGACACGCGGCAACTATGGTTTTGTATATAATGTTGAGAAGAAAATGCTTGAAAGAGAAGGTGGAGTCTTGCTGAACAGGGCAGCAACCACCCTGATGGATTACACCTTCACCCACAAGTTCGGTATTGAGATTGAAGCCTATAACTGTAATATGGAAAGACTGGCACGCGAATTGAGGGAGGCCGGCATCCATGTTGCCGTTGAGGGTTATAATCACACGACCAGGGATCATTGGAAGCTGGTGACGGACAGCAGCCTGCAGGGAAATAATACTTTCGAGCTGGTCAGCCCGATACTGGTGGGTGAGAATGGCCTGAAAGAGCTGGAAACGGTATGCTGGGTGCTTGACATCTGTAATGCAAAAGTGAATGACAGTTGCGGGTTCCATGTCCATATGGATGCGGCTAGTTTCAATCTGGACACCTGGAAGAATCTGGCTTTGACCTACAAGCATCTCGAACACCTGATTGATGCCTTTATGCCAAGGACACGCCGGAACAATACCTACTGCAAAACCCTCTCCGGTGTTTCCGACGAGAGAATCAAATCGGTAAGGACGATAGACGGCCTGCGGGAGGTCTTTAATAATGACCGGTACCACAAGGTCAATTTTGAGGCTTATTCCAGGCACCGGACCGTTGAGTTCCGCCAGCATTCCGGTACGACTAATTTCACAAAGATGGAGAATTGGATCCGGTTCTTGAACGGATTGATTACCTTTGCGAAAAGATCCAGCCTTCCCAGCCGGATGACACTGGAGGGGTTACCCTTCCTGGACGGGAAACAGAAATTATTTTTTAAACTTAGAACTAAAAAGTTAGCGGTATGATACAGACTTATCATTTGCTGGATGGCGGTCAGATAACCGCCTCCAGCCCGGAAGAGTTCGTCCGGCTGCTCCGTGAGGGGAGCCGGTTCGACTATGATTGCACGGATCAGGAGTATATGGAGAACTTTGCCCGGCGTTACGGGGAGCTGCATGGCGTGTCAGTTGCCACCGATACCCCTGAACATTTCCTGACGGACTTGCAAGCCGCCGGTTATGTCCGGTAACCGGTATCGCTCCTTTATTATTAGTCCCTGCTTCAAAGATGAGGCAGGGATTTTTCTTTTTTCATTGCAACCTTTCCTGTCTGCCTGACGGCATTTCCTCCTGTCAATTCCTGACTATCCATGACTATCCGTGACAGGGTATTTCATCTTTTCCCGGCATTCCTTTCTTTTGCAGTGTAGAACGATATACAATTATAAGCATTACAGTTTTACAGCATTATATTTTTATCTGATTATATAAAGAAAGCGTATGAAAAAAGAACCGTTATTAATTGCCTTTGCCAGCCAGAAAGGAGGAGTCGGAAAGTCTGCCTTCACAGTTCTGGTGGCTAGTATCCTTCACTACCAGAAAGGTCTGAAGGTGGGTGTCGTGGATTGCGACTCCCCCCAGCACAGCATCTCCCGGATGCGTGACCGGGACATAGAAAGCGTGCAGGAAAGTGATTTTCTCAAAGTGGCCCTCTACCGGCAGCATGAACAAATCCGGAAACGTTCCTATCCGGTAATCAAAAGCAATCCGGAGAAAGCTATAGAAGACCTGTACCGCTACATCGAAGAGCAGGATGCCGTCTTTGATGTCGTACTGTTCGACCTTCCGGGAACCCTCCGCAGCGAAGGGGTTGTCCATACCATTTCCGCAATAGATTACATTTTCATCCCCCTAAAGGCAGATAATGTCGTCATGCAGAGTTCCCTCCAGTTTGCCGAGGTGGTGGAGGAAGAACTGATTGCCAGGCACAACTGTAACCTGAAAGGCATCTATCTTTTCTGGAACATGGTCGACAAGCGTGAACGGACAGAAAGCTACGAGTCCTGGAACCGCGTCATACAAAAAGCGGAGTTACGCCTGCTGGAGTCACGGATACCGGATACCAAACGCTATAACAAGGAGCTGAGCTCCCTGAAGAACAGTATCTTCCGTTCCACACTGTTCCCTCCCGACAACCGCCAGATAAAAGGTTCGGGCCTCTGTGAACTGATAGATGAGTTATGTGCCGTAACACATCTGGATACCACCCATACCTTATAATAAGGGGAATTATGGACAGCGGAAAAAAGAGATTTGACCCCCGGAGCATTGACGAGAAGGCCATATTGGATATTGTCGCCAGGAAAGGGACGATACGACCGGACTCCCCTGCAACGAGTGCATCCCCGAAGCCGGAGGATACGGTAGAGGAGATTGCCGGGAGTAGCGAAGCTCCGGTCTTTACCACCGGGGAAATCGACGCTTACAGGGCGTCCTTCCTGAATACGGTCAGAACCAAATCCCGTAAATCATTGCATATCGATGCCGGCCTGCATCGCCGCATCTCGTCCCTGGTATGGGCGGTAGGACGTGGCGAAGTGACCGTAGCCGGTTTTGTAAACCAGGTGCTGGCACATCATTTCGAAGAGAACGGCGGATTGATAAATGCCGTGCTGGAGAAGTATTACCAATCACTAAAATCATAAGGACATGGAATACCTTTTTATTATCCTGTTCATTTATGCCTCTTACCTGAGTATTGAAAAGTATGTGCATACAGGCAGCATTTTCACATGGAGAGGCAGAAAGGACAGGAAGGAACGTCGGGCTACGCCTGTCACCATCCATCCGGCAGCTTCCTCATCCGAGACGGAAATAATAGGCAAAAGCCGATACCAAATACGACAATCACTGACAATAGATGACAATAGCGGACAGCCTGAATCAGGCATAGAAAAGAGTGATACCTTTACTCCCGAAAAGAAAACAGAGCCGGTTCTCCGAGTGCGCGAACCCCTTGATAAGAATACGAAATTCCCGGAAGTCCCGGCTCCTTTTCAAAAACTGAATTATCCTGAAATTGATTATATGCGGGAGGCCTCTCCTTCTTCCGGTGAAGAAAAAGAGGAGATTCCCGAACGCTACGAGATTACAGGATACGTACAGCGGAGCAATCCCCACCGGGCAACCGGTGTCACCTTTGACGATATGGATATGATTGAGAAAGCAATGGCATCGGACGAACTTACGGAAGCGGAACAGGAACAGGCCCGGCAGACTTTCCAAAAGCTGGAAGGCACGAACATGGAAAGGGTACTGCAGGCGAGCGTCCTGGGAAGCAGCGATAAACTGAAACGCTATATGCGCTTGTATGTGGACCGGGGCGAGCCCCATTTATTGACAGGAAAGAATAGGGACGACATTCTCCGGGAATTTGATATTAGGGAGCATGTGCCCGAATAAATAGAACAAGTAAGGAATATGAGACAGTATTATGATTCCGGTTGATCCGGGTGCAGCGAGTTTTAAAACAGAATGTATAACCTAAAAAGACGAAAAAGCATGAAAGATTTCTTTGACTCCGGTTGATCCGGGCAGGACGAGTTCTTGAGACGTAGTGTATAACCTGTTAGAAAAGAAGATATAGAGATATGAGAGGCTTCTATGATTCCGGTTGATCCTTTCCCTTTACCGGAGCGAACATTAAAAGAGTGATTAACCCCTTAAAAACGGAGGTACCTATGATTGGTTACTATGACTCAGGTTGATTCTAAAAAGACATCGTGGTTGCAAGAGACAAATCCGCAGGAGGGCAACTTCCTGCGGATTGTTTGAAACAAGATTTTTATTCACACTAAAAAATTAGATTGCATATGAAAAGACATTTTAAAAAGACGGTTGCGCTTATCGCATGAATAGCTGTTTCCACCTTGGGTGCCTATGCCGAAGGGGACGGAAGTGCCGGTATAACAAAGGCTACATCCATGCTTACCGGTTATTTTGACCCCGCCACCAAGTTGATATATGCGGCAGGGGCTATTGTGGGGCTGATAGGTGCCATTAAGGTATATTCGAAGTTCAGCAGCGGCGACCCCGACACAGGTAAAACCGCCGGGAGCTGGTTTGGAGCCTGCGTCTTCCTCATCGTCGCGGCGACAGTCCTTCGTTCCTTCTTCCTGTAATATAGCAGACTATGGAATACAATATCAACAAGGGAATCGGCCGCAACGTGGAATTCAACGGCTTGCAGGCACAATACCTGTACTTCTTTGTCGGGGGCTTGCTGGCCATTTTCCTGCTGTTCGTCATCTTCTATATGATAGGTATTGACCGGTGGTTCTGTATCGGTTTCGGTGTCCTCTCCGCTTTCTCTCTGATCTTCGGGGTGTTCTACCTGAACAAGAAGTATGGTCCCAACGGCCTGATGAAGCTGGCCGCAGTCAAGTACCACCCGTCCTATATCATCAATCGCAAACGTATATCTTCCTTATTTAAAAAACGCATTCATGAGAAATATATTAAAAGCCGCAACGCTGGAAAGTAAGTTTCCGATCCTGTCCGTGGAGGAAGGGTGCATTCTCTCCAAAGACGCGGACGTGACCATCGGCTTCAAGGTCTTTCTGCCGGAGCTGTTCACGGTCACTTCCGCAGATTATGTATCCATGCACGGCACATGAACAAAGGCAGTCAAGGTACTGCCGAACTATACGATAGTACACCGCCAGGACTGGTTCCTGAAAGAGAATTACAGGGCCGACACGCATAAAGACGGGATGAGCTTTCTGGATCGTTCTTTCGAGCTGCATTTCAATGAACGGCCTTATTTAAATCATTTTTCTTACCTGTTCATCACTAAGACGACTAGGGAGCGCAGCCGTAGCCGGAGCAATTTCTCCATCCTCTGCCGGGGGAATATCATTCCGAAGGAAGTCCGGGACAAGGATGCGGTCAGCCGCTTTCTGGAGAGTGTCGACCAGTTCGAGCGCATCCTGAATGACTCGGTCTTTATCCGTCTGGAACGGTTGACCACCGATGAGATTGTCGGCACACCGCAACAGGCCGGACTGATCGAGAAATATTTTTCTCTTTCACAACAGGACACGACCACACTGAAGGATATACAGATGAGCGCGTCCAAGATGCGCATCGGGGACAATACGCTCTGCGTGCATACGCTTTCCGACGTGGATGATCTTCCCGGCAGTGTCCAGACGGATACCCGCTATGAGAAATACTCCACCGACCGCAGTGACTGCCGTCTGAGTTTTGCCGCTCCTGTGGGGCTGATGCTCTCCTGTGACCATATCTATAACCAGTTCCTGTTCATTGATGATTCGGCAGAAATCCTGCAACGCTTTGAGAAGACGGCACGTAACATGCACTCGCTTTCCAAGTACAGCCGTGCCAACCAGCTCAACAAGCAGTGGATTGACGCGTATCTGGACGAGGCGCATTCTTTCGGGCTGACCGCCATCCGTTGCCATTGCAATGTCATGGCATGGTCGGACAACCGGGAGAAGCTCAAGGTGATAAAGAACGATACCGGTTCCGCCCTGGCCCTGATGGGATGCAAGCCCCGTTACAATACCATTGACGCGCCTGCCTTGTATTGGGCGGGCATTCCCGGCGGTGAGGGGGATTTCCCTTCGGAGGAGTCCTTTTTTACTTTCATCGAACAGGGAGTCTGCTTTTTCACGGAAGAGACGAACTATGCGGATTCCCTGTCGCCCTTCGGTATCAAAATGGCAGACCGGACAAACGGGAAGCCCCTGCATCTGGATATTTCGGACGAGCCGATGCGTCGCGGTATTACAACCAACCGTAACAAGCTGGTCATCGGGCCATCCGGTTCGGGCAAGTCGTTTTTTATGAACCATCTCGTCAGGCAATATTGGGAACAGGGCACCCACATTATATTGATCGATATAGGTAACAGTTACAAGGGCTTATGCGACCTGATCCATCAGCGTACAAACGGTGAGGACGGTGTGTATTATACCTATAGTGAAAAACGCCCGATAGCTTTTAATCCATTCTTTACCGAGGATAAGGTCTTTGACCTGGAGAAGAAAGAGTCCATTAAAACACTGATCATGTCACTCTGGAAAAGGGATACGGAAGTCATTACCCGTGCCGAGGAAGTAGCCCTTTCAATGGCGGTTAACCTGTTCCTTGAAAAGATAAAGGAGGACAATGAACTGGTTCCTTCTTTTAATACTTTCTACGAGTTCGTACAGGGAGAGTTCCGTGGAATACTGGAGGAGAAGCATTACCGCGAGAAAGATTTCGATCTCACTAACTTTCTGAATGTATTGGCTCCATACTACCGTGGTGGAGAATATGATTATCTGCTGAATTCGGATGAGCAGCTCGACCTGTTGAACAAGCGTTTTGTGGTATTTGAAATTGACGAAATTAAGGAGCACAAAATCCTTTTCCCGGTCGTGACTGTCATCATCATGGAGGCGTTTATTAACAAAATGAGACGTTTGCATGGGGTTCGGAAGATGATAGTTGTGGAAGAAGCTTGGAAGGCTATCGCACGGGAAGGCATGGCCGATTATATAAAGTTTTTGTGTGCGCCCGTAAAGGTTGCATCGTAAATATCTCTTTGGCAAGAGATTAGGAAAGTGTTCTTTGAAAATGACCTATC
>NZ_JAJKHN010000138.1:0-8338 GCF_020982715.1 Bacteroides sp. 1_1_30 | reverse complement strand
CCAGATACGGAATATACTCGGTCACCAGTATGGAAAGTGAAAGATACTCCTCCGGTTGCAGTTCGCTCTTCTGGTGCAGGTTACAGTGCCTCTCGAGCAGGGAGTCGATGTCGGCTTCCCGCAAGCTTTCGTCCGTCCATGCCAGGCAACCTTCTTTCTTGCAGGCGGGACATTTATCCGCTCCATACGGCAGGAGCATCACCTTGCCGCAATCGGAACAGGTGACCAGGTCGCCTCGTTCCGTATAAACATCTACCGTTTCCATTCTCAATCCTCCGCGTAAGGCCATTCAAGGCAGCAGTCATTGCATACGGCCACGCCCTCGTCACTCAGAATGTCAATATCTGTGCCCCCACATTCGGGGCATACCGGTGCCTTTTTCTTGTCCATTCGTCGCTCTGCCGCTTCTTCCTTCAGAATCAGCGGCACCCAGTATGCCGATGTGCCGAAATCCCGCATCCCGTTTTCATCCTGTATGGGTTCACAACCTTTCGTTCCCATGTATTTCTGGGAGTCCGGCCAGCACACGGCACGGTAACACTTGTCCCGCTCGGGCGATTTGCCGGTATGGCGTATATAGTCTTCCTCGGGCACGTAAAGCGCTCCGTTGTCCCCGCTTTCCCATGCCGGGTAACCGGTTCCTTGCTCCTCGAAAGGAGTACTTTCCTCGGGAAATTCCACGAGCACATACAACTTGTCATCCCATGCCAGGGAACACTCGCCGCAGTGGAACCGACTTTCGTGAATATCATAACGGATATTTTCCGAATTGCATTTCGGACAGATAATGTCTTTTGTTTTTACTTTCGGGAAACTCAGAATTTCTCCGGCAATGACTTCCATACTGGGCCAGAACAGCTGTTCGTGGTAATCGTCCGCCATCTTTTCCGCCAGATTCTGCATGTCGTCGTCGCTGATCTTTTCCACATCGAAACCTTGTCCTTCCAGGTCATCGCGGTGGACGGACGTGATGGGGAAATACCCGGCGTTCAGCTCCCGGATAAATTGTCTTTCCTCTTCTGTCGGTTCGGGTAAGTTGTTGAAATATTCCCTGAGCCGTTGATAAAGTTCTCTTACCATAATTATATTCCTGTTTTTAATCTAATATCCACCAGTCGAGGACCAGTAGTTCCGGTCCATGATTTTTTCAAGTTCGAGGTCGGAACGTTCTTTCCAGAGGTCGAAGTCATCAAGCAGCTCCGTTCCGTCCTCCAGAGAAAGCACCGTATCCTCATTGTCAGACAGATAGTCTTGTATGTCATATCCGGACGGATAACGGTTTTCCCGAATGATTTCTTCTGCAGTTTCCTTGTCCATTCGGTTGCCATTTTTTCAGTCCGCCGGTATTGTAACCGGATTCATTTGTTTTGTCTTTTCCCTGTAAAACCTGTCGATGGCAAAGAAGTAGTCCTCCGCATCCCAATCAGTGCCCGCATGTCCAGTCTCGAATTCCTCCGCCCACCGGACGATCTCGGCATTGACAGCACGGGAGTCCCGGTCCTCCCACAGGTTGTCCGCCCCGGCATTGTAGGCAAGGTCCACGACAGCCTCCTGCAACTTGTTGTAGCCGTTACACTCCCTGCCATTGGAACGCAGCCATAAGTCCACGTCGACGGCATCCTCTTCCGTCGTCTCGTTATGCAGGCACAGGCACTGCCCGTTGCCGTTATGGCATACGAGGACCGGCCGTTTGGTGTCGGGGCATATCCGTACCAGCAGCTCATTGGCGGCAAGTGTTTCCGTATCACGCCCATTGAGCATTGCAGGAAGCGCCTGGCTGACCAGGCTCAGGATTTCCTGTTCCTCCTTTGTCCCGGACGGCTTGGAAGCCAACAGGTTCTGTATGCTTTTAAGAAGATTGTAAATCATAGTCAGCAGTCGTTATGTTCTTTCCAGATTTTACGTTTCTCGTCATAGCCCTTGTTTTCCCACCATTCATTGCAGGTTTCGGCAACCCCTGATGGTTGTCTCCGGCCGGACGCTTGCCCTGACGGTAACCCGTGATCTGTTCCATTTGATTTTCGTCCAACGAGTCCCACCATTCCTGCATGCGCTCCTTGAATTCCCTGAGCGTAATGAAGGACTGATGGTCCTCGCATTCACACCAGTTATCATAGCGGTCTATACCCGTGGTACCGATGAATGTACGGGCATTCGGATTCACCCATGCCTGGGTCTGTATATTGTCTGAACCGCACTCCTCGCATACGACAATCCCGTCGTCATTGACATCAGCGGAGATGAACCCGTGTTCTTCCAGCCAGTGGGCAATCTCAAGCAGCCCCTCGGTCTGTACCTGTCCGATGGGCTCATCGAAATCCTCGCCGGCTTCGCCGTTGAGCGTGCAGAGCAGTTTGCCGTTCCCGTCGATGAAAAGTTCATAAACGGTCGCACTTTCATAACCGCCGTATCCGTAAAAAGCGGAATTGTGGACCACCACTATCGGGGAGGTTTCATACTCCGCTGATTCCGCCTCCCGGTAATGTACACCACGGTTACGGTAAAACGTGCCGATAATATTGTTCTCTTTTTCCACGGCACGGCGAATTTTCCCCAAAAGTGACTCTCTGATGGAGATGACACTGAGTTGCACATAATCCTTACGGATACGCCTGTACACTTCCTGCTCGAAGTTGTCTTGGACGGAATCGAAAGGGGATACGCCGGCGTTTTCTTGGATATATTTGTCCTCGTAGAAGTTATAGTGCCGGCAGACAATATTCCTGACGCGGCGAAATTCCTCCCCGGCAAATTCGTGGATGCCATCCTCGCTTAGCGAAGTCGGGAAATAACAACCGGGCATGTGCGCTGTCATTTCGCGGTAAAGCGCGTCATCATCTTCCGGAAAAATTCTGTCTGTTTCCGGTACTGTGGGATTCTCTTGTTTCATGTTGCTTGTTTTTATCTGTAGTTGAACAATTTCCGGTCTGCCGCCCGTTGCGTGGCGGTCACCATATTCTTATGTCATAGTCCTTGAAACAGCCCTCCAGCTCTTTGAGCCCTTCCAGGCTGTGCAGCCCTTCTTGGGAGCTTATCTCTATGTCCACGGACATGCCATAATCCTCTTTTACTTTCACTTCCGAATCGGGGAATACCTCCCTGACCGCTTCCGCTATGCGGGTGTTTTCTGTTCCGTTCTTAACGATGTTGAGTATCATATGTCTTTCTTTTTCTTATGCAGTACAGTATCGCTTTGATTCTGCGGATGTTGCTTTTGACTTGTTGTTTCATAAATTCCCAGGCTCTCGTTTTTCCGTTTCCGGTACCTTTCCTTGATACTGTCAATATTGTCGATGAAAGACCGGTAGTCCTCCATTTTACCGCAGTACATGCCGAACGGGCGTTCTCCGTAAAAGACCGCTCCCGTGCAAAGCGTGAATCCCAATGGTGTCAGCAGGGATTCAATCTTCTTATATTCCTCGTTGGATTTTCTTATCCGCTCCAACAGTTCGGGCCTTATTTTATTCATTGTAGTATTTATTTGTCTGATTCTGTCTTGTTTTTACTGCGCCGGTAAACCGGGCATCGTGTCCGGTATTTGCATTCGCCCCGGGCCGCGTCGGTATGCGCCCGGTGCCATTCATCCCAGCTTTTCACTCCATTGTCCGTAAGGAATGTGATCAGTTGCATGCAGCAGAAACCGCTTTCCTCACGGTTCCGGTCGTGAAGGTTGGCCAGTCCGTTGTCCTTGAATCTCATTTGGAGGATTATTACAAGGAAATCATTTCCACGATGGCACGGATCGTGTCATCCTCGAAATATCCCAGCGGGATTACCGCACACGGAGTACAGTCTTTTGAAAGCATGATATCTGGAATATACACGTTCTTTTCTGCATCAAAGATGACGGGCTTGCCCGCATCATCGGTCAGGTCCCATTTACCTCCGTTGTGTTTCAGCTGCCCCATGATATAGCCGAGCATCTCGGATGCTTCGGCATTTTCTTCTGGTTTAATAGTTTTACTTGTTTCCATATCAATATTTATTGTTTTTTCGCTTTTAGCATTTGTTTTCTCATGGCAAGCAGTATTGCCTCGATGCCTCGGACACTCACCTCGTTCTCTTTCAGTTTGTAATAGTAGGTGTTCGCCCCGTTGTAGTCTTCCCGTGCCTTGCGCAACCTGCATTCCTTGGCATCACGGACTTGTTCATAGGACAGGTCGTAACCGATGAACTCGTCCATGAAGTAGGATATGGCAGAGTGGTCCTCCCTGTAGCGGGTCTCCACCACGGTGCTGCTGATGTCCCCGCACCGTTTGCCGAGCGTCCGGAGCACGTCGCTAATATGCCGGTCATGGTACTCGTAACCGAAGAAATGGGTGTGTCCGTAATATATCCGCTGTACTTTCCTCGCGTAATATTCGTACCACCGGGCATCACATTCGGTATGTTTCCGGGTGACCCGGCAGATGGCGTACTTCTCACCGATCCATGTAAAATGTGCCAAAGTCTCGCTTGCCACCGTTTCATGCCGGCAATATTGCCAGTTGGCCTCTTCAGTCCCGTTGAGCGGGCGGAACGATTGCTTGAGAATCCATTCCCTGAAACCGTTCCGTGTCACGCCCGGATAGTTGCCGGCAATCTTCCTCCACTCTTCGGTGCAGGTGTCTTCCAATGTCGCGAAACTTTTCGGGTAACGTCTGCGGTCATTGCCGTCCCGCGTGATTTCCCGCCAGCTTTGGTCGCACACTGTTATGGCGATGTGGTTATTGATCGCGTAATCGCGTTCGCAATAGCCGGACGGGGCGTCACATAGCCAGTACCAGCAATTCTCACCGTAGGTATCGCGGCAGACGTAGCGCCCTGGTTCGCCTTTGGGTGTCTGCAGTTGCCAGACTTCCATGCACTCCCCGTGTCTGATATGGCTCAGGCGTACCCTGATGCCTTTATTTTCCTGCGTCACTTCCATGGTAGTCGGTATCATTCTCCCACAAGGCTTTTCTCGTAATCGGGAAAAGTGTCCGGCGCGAGCAGCGCGAGCCGTTCCCTGTCGAACAGGTAGGCGTGCATCGTGACGAATCCGCTATGGATATCGGGTATGACATGGGAGCGGCAGGCGATGCCGTTCCGGGTGAGGAACTCGCCCATTCCCTCGTTCTCGCTGTACTCCTTGACGAAGGCATAATACGGGGGAAGGGGGCGCATGTTTACCGTCACGTCGGTGAAGGGTCCCCATGATGTCCCGTTGTCATTCTCCGGTGAGAGAAGTCCCACGTAAAGGTTTCCGGGAGAATCGTAGGAAAATACTTCCAGCCGTACCGGAATGCCGTCAGGGTATGTCCTGTTTACATACCGCAGTTGCCCGGCGGGAGGGGTTTTCCATCCGGGAAGACCGAAACGGCAGCTGCCTTCCATGATTTGCTCGCCGTCAATCCTGACCGTGCGCCCGTCATTATGTGCGAGTACGAACGTGGGACAGTCGCCGATGCGGCAGTTCTTCTCCTTCAGTGTCAGGGGATTGTCCATGTCCTTCCCGTGAAGACAGGTACAGTGGATGGTACTCCCGGGTTCCAACAGGCACAGCTCGTCAAGGAGCTGGAAAGGAGAGCGGATTACCCTGGCGGCGTCTTTTTTGTTCTCCTTTTCGAGAAGGCGGTAGATCTCTTCAAGGTCGTATTCGTTGTCTATCGGTTGCCCGTGCTCCGTATCCACGATGACCACACCGGTATTGGCCAGGTGGCATTCCGCTATTGTCTTGTCATAATCGCTCCATTCAGGATTGATTTCTTTTACCGTGTTGAATTCAAGTCCGTATGATGTTCTCATTATATATGTTTTTTATAGTTATACTTTTGATTTGTATTTTTAGTTATTGTGACTGTTTTTCTTGTTCTACGGGATACCGTTCCCGTTCTTTTCCAGCCAATGATAATAGGCGAGCGCCTCGTCATAGTCTTCCCGTGCCTTGCGTAACCTGCATTCCCTGGCGTCACGGACCTGCTCATGGGACAGGTCATAACCGATGGTCTCGTCCATGAAATAGAAAACCGTGCGCCCGTAGCAGTGGTCCGTGCGGGTTTCCACCACACTACGGAAGATGTCGTCACACCGCCTGCCGAGTGTTCCGATTACGTCGCTGATATGTCGGTCATGGAACTCGTATCCGAAAAAACGGATGTAACTTTCATGTTCCTGCCGGTTTGTCTTTCCCGCGTAATACTCGTACCACCGTGCATCGCACCTGGTGTGCCGCCGGGTGACCTTGAATATGGTGTACTCTTCGCCGATCCATGTAAAACGTGAGAGTATCCCGCTTGCCTCTTCCTCATCGTAGCAATCCCGCCAGTTCAGCTCTTCGGTCCGGCTGAGCGGGAGGAATGACTGTTTGGTAATCCACTGCCCGAACCCCTTGCGTGTGACATGCGGAAGCCCTTTCACGATCTTGTCCCATGCCCCGTCGCATGCCTCGTCCAACGAAGGGAAACTTTCGGGAAAGCGTTCCCTGTCCATTCCGTCGCGCAGCACCTCGTTCCAGTCCTTGTCACATATGACAAGGGTGAGGTCCGCCCTTACATGGCAGTCCCTCTCGCAATATCCGTAGGGGGCGTCGCATAACGTGTACCACTCCTTCGGGCCATAACCGTCGTCACGTCCCAGATAGCGCCCGGGCTTGCCTTCCTCCGTCTGCACCTCCCACACTTCCGTGCAGTTTCCCCGGTCGATATGATGCAGGCGTACCTTGATCTCCTTGTAATCCTGTTTTTTTTCCATGTCAATCATTTTTTTTATTCTATGCCGCCTTGTTCAGCCCGTCGATGATGTGCCTGCATTCGGCCTCCATCTCTTTCAGGCATTCCATGCCGTAGAATCCCCAACAGCTACCCAATTCGTTGGAGTCGTCATCCTCCGGTGTTATGCGATATCCGAAGACCTCTCCGGTGTAGTAGTCGTCAAGGGTTTTGATTTCACCTTGCAGGTATTCCTCGATCCGCTTCCTGCGTTCCGCGGTGATGCTCTTCCACCCGTATTCCCGGCGCACCTTGTCCAACGGTACCGCGATGATGCCGAAAAATCCGGAATCCCACGGGCAACTGAACGGTGAGGTGGATACCGTAGTGCCGCTATGCTCGTAGAGATAGACCGGCAAGGCGATATATTCCTTCAGGAACGATTCCCGGAAATTTCCGATGCGCCCGTCAAAAACCTTGTCGATATCGAAGTGGTCGTCGAACTCCTTCTCCGGGCGGTAGCGACGGTGTGCCGTGTAGAGCGTACCGAGGTTGTCGAACATTTTTCGCGGGTTTCCGGCATCGTCATCATAGCAGATGTTGATGTGATGCCCGTTGTATGTAATCCGATTATACAGTTTCATCCGTTTGGCTTTTAGGTTTTTACTCTTTGCTCGTTTACTTTTGCCACCAGTGTGTCCACACTCTCCACGGGGGCGCTGACATTGTTCATGCCGTTGATCTCACCGAGCGTGCCCGGAGTGAAGCGGCGTGTGACTTCCCCGGTGTCATAACTGAGGACACCGCCGTCGAACGTGAAAGTCAGGCCGACGGTCCGACCGTTTTGTGTTTCTCCGTAAACGGAACATGCCGCTCTCAGCCCATGGGTGTACAGGTTTTCGGCATCCCATGTCACCTCCGGGGTGAGGCGTGCCACTTCCCGCATGACGGGAGCCACGATTTCTTTCGTCCACCATGGTCTTTCGATACGGTTCCGTTGCCCTGACAGCCGCGTGATCCGCTTCTCGTGCCAGGCGATTTTCCGGCGGGCTGCATCAATCTTTCCCTGCAGCCCATCCTGTTGCTGCCTGTATGCGTTTGTCTTGTGCAGGTAGTCCGCAATAGATTTTCTTACTATGTCCGTTTCCATTTCAAGTCCTGTTACAGAGTTGTACAAATTGTTCCGTAATCTCATCCCGCTCGAACTCGTCGCAGTTCAGGTCGAAAAATATGCCTGAAGCTGCGAGCATGTCACGGGCTTCCCCGTAGGTGATGTCGTTCCTGTGCCGGTATCTGTCCACCATGTCCCGATGTTCGGCTTCCGCCCGGTCGTGCAGCCTCATTTTATACTGCCTGTACCATGCGGGGAACTGTTCCTTGGGGACCATGTGTTCCAGCTGCAAGTCCCGGTATCTTCCCGGTGCCAGCAGGATGTGGCTGTCAATGTAGGACTTCGCCTCGGCTATGATCCCCTCCCTGGTGAAGGGACGGTGGGAACGTGCCGTGAAATACACCCATCCGTCATGCAGCGGGTGTTCGATTTCAACCTGCACACCCTGCCTCCTGACATGTACCACGATATAGGCGGTCTGGCCGGGGAACATATCGTCCTTGAGGCTCACTTCCCGGCAGGCCGGCGGGTCAACATGGATGTAGTGGTCCTGCCTTGC
>NZ_JAJKHN010000137.1:0-9124 GCF_020982715.1 Bacteroides sp. 1_1_30 | reverse complement strand
GGCAATAATATAAAAGGATATTTTACTTTTAATGCTATCGACCGTACAATATCTTCATAAAAAGAATAATTGTATCCATATCCAGTCAAAATAAAGAAAGGATTATCTATCAAAGAAGAAAAAAATAATTTCCAAGCGCCAATTCTAAGTTCAATATTTCCTTCATTTCCTGTTGTACTTATAGCCTCTTGAGTATATAATATTTTATTTACTAAAGGAATATATTCACCATAAATACTCACCACACTAATTAAAATAATTAGAATTACAATATACCCTACAAAATATTTCTTTTTTCTTATTGTCTTAATTACTAGACCACATATTACACACATGAAACAAACTAAAGCTTCTCTACTAACAGAAGACATCAAATTTATAACAGTAAACATCAGTGTAGTAAGAAGCATTGATAATTTAATTTTTTTGGAGAAGAACAATACTAAAGCAAATGTAAATATAAGACATGAATAATCTCCAAAGACACCGTGGGCTGATAAACCTGACGAAACAAGAGACATTGATTTCAAATCAAAACATTTATTACTCAAACCTGAATTGAAACCATTGCCACTCCAAATAGAAACCGATTCTGACAGCTGAAACAAAAATAAACATAGACTTAAAAAAGAGCATAAAAAATATGAGTAAAGAATCTTACACAAAATTCTAGGGTTACATTTATATTCAACATAAGCCAAATATCCAAGAGGAATATAAATTATTCCTTTAATAACTTTCAGTAATGACGATATTTCAATAACATAAATAAAAGAATAAATAGTTGAGACTAACACTATTCCCCACATAGCCAAAACTATTCTCTGAAATTTAAGTCTAATAAAAGGAAACAATAAAGGAAAAAATACCAATAAAAATATTTCAACTAAATATAAATTAATTTCCCCCAGTTTTAACTTAGGCATGAAAGGAGTAAATATGGCCAAATAAAGAATTAATTTGCCTATGTCCAAATTAAAGTTGTTCTTCATACTGCTTTTCTATTGCAGAAGCAATAATTGCACTTCCATGTTCCCAACCTTTTTCCGTTTCCGCATAATCTTCCCGCAAATATCTCTCCATTTGTTTTATTATATACGGTTTTTTATACAGAAGCAAAATTGAATCAACAAGCTGTTTTACGCTTCGCGGCTCTATTAGAATTCCAGAATACTCATCAACAACTTCAGAAAGTCCTCCTACATTAGTCGCAATTACAGGTTTGCAATATGCAAAAGCAGTCATAATCACTCCACTTTGTGTAGCATCGACATACGGACAAACGACTATATCTGTATTAAATACATAATCAGCAATTTCCTCATTAGTAAGAAATTTGTGTATAAACTTAAAATTGCTATACTTAAGATAAGGATCTATATCGAAATATAACTCGCCTGATCCAGCTATCGTTAACTCTATATCTTGATAGCCTTGTTTTACTATTTCTTCAAATGCGGAACAAAGATATTCTATACCTTTATATTGAGAAATTATCCCCCAAAATAAAATCTTGAACTTTCCATCTTTTTTCTTATTACACGGTCTATAAACTTTCATAAATTCAAATGTACTCAAATTGGAACAAAATACATCTTGAGGAGATAGTTTATAATTTCTAATAAAAGCTTCATATTGCTTCGTATTAAAAATAACTTTATTACGAATCAGTTTAAAAGCAAGATAACGAAACAATATAAGCCACTTTTTTTTATATCCAGAATGAGGAAAAGGATCATGAACTAATAATACTATTTTATGATAGTAAAACAAAAACAACAATACAGTATAGGGAGCCGTTGTATCAGTTAATATAACACTAGGTGATATTTTTCTCACAACTCTTACCACATCATAAGCTTTCTTTATTGCGTTAAAAAAATTTTTATTAGTCAAAGAATAAATCAAGTAGGTTTTTTGAAGATTAAAAAATGAAGAGAACTTTGTCATTTCTTCATAATCTATAGCCCTATTGATTCCTCGTCTAATATTCTTTATACCAAATTTATTAGGAATATCCTGTCGACAATCAGTGACATAATACAAATCATAAGTTGTATTTAAACGCTTCACAATACTTAGATTTGGTTCCAATAATGCCATTTCAGAAACAAAAGCCACTTTTTTCATTTCCCTAATGTACTATTCAATGCCTCATGTAAGGCGTTAATATATCCCTTCCCAAATGTAAGATCAGGTTCCATATAATTACCTTCTCCCCATTCATTCCAGGATTTCAAAAAGATTAATTTATTTCTTTTATATTGAACTGTCTTAAGGGCATCTTCAACATGCAATCTAAAAAATTCAGGGGATTCATTTAAAAACATACTGCCTTTCATTCCACTTCGTGGAGTATGATCCCAATTAGGTACAATGCATGGAATCACATCTTCACTCCCATCTATATTTTTATTTATCAAATACGGAATGCACTTTTTATAATCAACAGCAAATTGAGGATAATGATAAAACAAAGATCTTATTTTCTGACGTATATAATATAATATTTTTCCTCTTTTATTTTGAGCATCAAATATGACACTAGCTAAACGCTGAAAAGTCACAGCATTATATCCTTTTTCAATAAACATCTCTTTTTTATTAATGCCACCTACTATATTAGCTACTATATAAATGCCATCCAACCACCCAGCCTCACGAGCCAATTGTTGAAACATATCAATATACTTCAGTGGTAAAGACACTGGATCATAAACAACTAAAAGAGGCATTCCATCTATCTTTATATATCTTTTATCCCTAAAAGCACGATTTAAATAAGAAAAATGCATTTCAATATCCTCCTCTCCCGGATATGTTTGTTCCATTAATAATTTATCTCCTGTGGAATCTTTATCAAATGTTTTAGAATACCAAGAATGATTAGCCCATGCTAAACAAAAAGGAAAATCAGGTTTACCAGATTCAAGAACTTCATCAAATACATCTTGCATAAGTCTCTTTCCATTTCCAAACCAATAATGCCAATAACAAAACCCAAATATTCCAGCTTCTTTTGCAAGTTTTACCTGCTGTTCTCGTACAACTGATAATCTCAAATCATAATAGCCCAAATCAGCAGGAACTCGCGGTTGCCGATGTCCTTTAAATAAAGGCTTAGCTTTACCAACATTTGTCCATTCTGTAAAACCATTTCCCCACCATTCGTCATTTTCTGAAAATGGATGAAATTGAGGTAAATAAAATGCAATAACTTGCGCTTTTCTATTCATATATTAATTTTATCATCATTTTTTCAACTTCGCTGTTGACAGTTAGCAATATTTTTACCTATATTGCAAATTCTTTTCAATCTAGCAATGTCATCATTTTAATGACTTTAGCTGGTACTCCCCCTACTACTGCTCCACTTGGAACATCATGAGTTACCACAGCATTAGCTCCGATTATTGCCCCATCTCCAATAGTCACCCCTGAAAGTATACGTGCACTCTCACCAATCCAAACATTATTACCGATCACAACAGGACCTTTTGCATAAAGTGGTCGCAACGATGGAGGAGTATTTAATTCTGACTCTATATTTTTACCATGAGAATTATCAGAAATATAGACATATCTACCTGTTAACACATTATTACCTATTGTAATACTATGACAAGCAGTAATATGACAATACTCCCCAATTCTACAATGACTGCCAATCTGAATAGAAGGAGTGTAATCGTATCCAGCATATTTATCCCATGCCGTAAGCACTATTCCACGAGAAAGAATTGTACCATAATCTATTTTAACATATTGCAGCCCTTTAAGCTGTCGCGCGTGATATATACGACCTTTAATGTCCTTGAAATGCCAATGGATAGCATAATTAAATAATCTACCACATACTTTGCCTGGCAATAAAAAAAAATATTGAAAAATATTACATAATGAAAATACGATCTTCGACAACATACTCATATTTCTTATTTTTCCAATGATTTCCTTAACAGTTTTCACTTAAAATATTTTTACATAAAAAACGATAAAATAACAGAAAGTTCAAACCATGGCATCAAATTTATTTAATACATTCTAGCACTTATTTACAATGAAATCCAATCTTCACACATTATATCACAAGTTGAAAAAAACGAATTGATTGGATTGAAAAATCTTTTGGGCCCAACAACAATCTTATCCTGATTTGCATTAAGCCATGCTGCCCACCAACTATAAGTACTATTTCCTATAATATTATGCTTAGCACATGACATCAACTGCATATCTCGAAAATTACGTTTCCCTGATACCTCATTCCAATCTACTAACATGTATTCAAATTCAGGAAGATTATCTTTTACCCAGCAAGGATTATCCGTGAATACATAAAAATGAGGGTTATTTATATGCTTTCTCATATAATCAATTGCTTTCATATAATAATCGACTGTACATAATCCTTTTCCCATCAATTCTGATTGCATATAATCATCACCTTTACGTAAGTGAATAGCTACAGAATTTTCCTGCGACATTTTTGCTGCAACCTCAATATTTTTTAATTCATCAAAAGGCAAAAAAGTAAACTGTTTACGTATATCATCCTCACAATGTCTAAAATACTTTTCGCTTTGCCAAAAACCCTTATAAATACAATTTCTAGTAGCACATTTCTCCATGTCAGGTACATATCCATACATAGGTTCGTCAATGTATACTTCATCACCGATAAAATTATGCCATTTCTTCATAAACTCTTGAAATCTTCGCTCCAAGCCATTTCGCGGTAAAGAAGGAAATACCCACTTAAAATGCCCCTCCGGCATTACTTTTATATCTATCGAGGGAAAAGCATCTTGAAGTCTAACCAATTCAAATGCCCATTGAGAACGTGGTTTAAAGTTACTTTGATCAAAACAGACATCTAACCCCTTAGCCATCAGCCCCCGACCAAAAGCATAATGAAACATTTGATTTGCCAATCCAGCATTTACATTTACGGCTATCATACTACTTCAATTTATTATTACACAAATCTAGAGCTGCCCCCATTGCTACATCCATATTATAATACTCCCATTCAGCAAAACGTCCAAGAAGAAATAGACCTTCTGGCTCAGTAACACATTTCACACTATTGACAAATTCACGTGTATCTTTTGCTTGGATTGGATATGTATAAGGAGCATAGTTATGTGCTATATATTTGGGATGATATGGTATACGAGAGAGATTATCAATAATATCATTCTTACTAATCTCATCTGTAAACTCAATGGTAGCCGACATTACTCCATTCGCACGATTTGACTCTGCAAAATTACCTGTACAAATGATACGGTGTGCCTCATGAATATGACTTGGCATATAAATCCAGCTATATGGATTATCTTCAATCTCACAAAGTACAGTTGTGGTACCATGGGCTTCAAGAGCTTCAATACCTTCAATATAAGCCGATAAGTCAACTCCTTTAACTATTAAAGGTATTGACTTCATATTGCCAGTAAAAATAACTCTATCACAAATCTCTCCGTTCACAGACCATCCTTTTTCTATTTTTTCAATAGATTTTACATCTACATTATAATGTATTTCAAGTCCTTCTGAAAGGCGGTTAGCGACAAACTGCGAACCCTCTTTTTTCGGATAAAAAAACGAACTATGTACAAAAGACCTTTCCTCAATATGCTTAAAATTATTATAAATAATATCTTCAAGTGTAGGCATTGGTAATTTACCAACCAACCACGACAGTGGAACGTTTGTCAGTGGACGACGCCAGATCTTTTCATTGTATGGTCGAAAATATTCACGATAAAGTGTCTCACCAAAACGAGCTCGCAAAAATTCTTCAAAATTAGTAGGTTCTACAGGCTTATTAGTAGCCATTAACACAATATCATTAATAAAATTTTTCATCATCTCATCTGAAAGTTGATAAGCATGATTCTCTATTGGATAAGCAATTATGGTATTATCAGCCATTGAAACAACTGAATTTCGATCTGCCATAGTAAACTCGTCTTTTTTGTCAAAATGACTCCAAAACCAATCCAATACATCCTGACGTTTTGTGTTAAAGACATGTCCTCCAGTGCGATGAAACAAATGTCCATGCACTCTATCACATTTTACCATCCCTCCTGGACGCGAATCTGCCTCAAATAGTTGCACATCATGTCCATACTCCTTAAGAACCTGCCCAATACTCAAACCTGATATACCAGCTCCGACAATAATATATTTCATATTCATATTATTTATTATTAATTTCAAAACTCTTCTTGTACACAAAAATTAAAGGAATTACAGTCCCTACAGCTACATATAACGGACACCACCATCCTGTGAATTCACTACATCCTAAATGCCATAAATGACCTTTTACTGAAGGATATTTTGCTAATATATTATAACCCAATTACATACAGCAAAGCAACTAAATTAAAGGCCAACATATACCCAATAAGAATCTGTAGCGATTGGTCTTCACAGCATAAAAAACTTAACACTATAAATCGGTCACTTATTACTAAGTAAAGTGAAAGGTCCATCGTCGTATAATGGCTAGAACACGAACTACAGAAACTATTAAATTTTTCATTATTCTATAGTGTAATTAGCCTTCTCGTTTTCCATCCACTCTTCATATATATACTTATGGTTCATGATATTAATAAAATCAGATGAACTTATATGCCGAAATGGATCTCTATAATTGTGCTTACCATCGTATTCACAGTAAAACTGTCCCAGGTCATTGAGTCCATACTTATTCCACAATGTCAATAAGTCCTCCGAATCTACAATATAGCAATACTCACCTAGAAAATTCCACCAATCTTTGAGACTTAAATCAGAATTATGATATTTCTGAATAAAGCGTTTGGTTATATTTATTTCAGACGCTGGCCACTTAGCAAGAGTTTCACCCGTCAGTACTCGCTTTGTATCGAAATTATCTTTTCTATAACAATGAATATTCCTATCATCATATGGAATATCAAATAAGTTTATAAGATCATCAGTATATCCAAAATAGAGAAAATCTTGCAGCCACATAGGATTAAACATTTGCCCCCAATTACCAGCTTGTGTTATTATACGTCCTTTCAATCCATAAACATTACTAGAAGAAATCGTATTTAATTCAACAAGGCTCTTAAGATATTCAAAAGCAAATTCACGATAGACACGTAAATCTGATCTATTCTTTAATGCAAACTCTGCTCCCAATTCTTTAGCTCTTTTCAATCCAGCCAAGCTTGTGCAAATTTGATAGTTTACATTCCCCAAGCCACACACAGGTATATCTTTATTCAAAACAACTTCGCACCCTAATAATTCCAAAGTCCGTACTATAGATGGGTCTGTATAATCCCAAGTACTAACTATGATAATTGCTCCCGGAAACAATCTTCTATATAATTTAATAGTCTCAAAAGTAAATTCATCACGCATCTCTATCAACCCTTGAAGAACAATAGCAAATTCACCAGAAGTAGTTGTAGTCTTTATATTACTAGGAATAAAATAATCTGCTTTTTTGGGGCGAAGTTTATAACAAAAATAGTTATCTGAATATTTTTCAAAACTACGAGAAAAAATATCTAGCATAACCTTTTCATTTCTACATAAACGAATCATCAATGAAATAGTACATGAAAAAAACTTTCGCAATATACTCTTAATCAACTGCATTTTTATTTCTTTAAACATTTATTTTGAACAATCGCAAGGCCTTCTAATATCAGCGAATCCTTTAGCAATAAAAGTGAAAGTACATATATAAAAGCTCCTACGCACATCATTATAATGCACATCAATAAATTATTCCAATTTAATGACTGAAGCACAAACAAGCCTCCCCCCATTAAAATAACAGCGAATAAATAATGTATTATTGATTTATCGAATAACCTAATAGAAATATACTTTCTTCCCATGATGTACAACCCTGTAGTTGCAACTAGTTCTGCAGCTAAATACCCCATAGCAGCACCATAATGCTTGAATGTAGGAATAGTCAAAAAACACACTAAGAGGTCTGTAATACATGCCATTAAAGTTACTTTCACCATAATATACACTTTCCCTTTAGGATAAAGAGTCTGCATCCCAAATACATTTGAAAGTCCCACTAAAACCAGCAAAACAGATAAAATCTGAGAAACACCTATAGATGGTATAAAACTATTACCACCCAAAATAGGTATAGCATATTGACTAACAAAGAACAGTCCAACAGATATTGGTAAAGAAACTCCAACAGTAAACGAATATACTTTTTGAGAGATTGTAGCAAATTCTTCATCTCTTCCTTCAGCCATCAAATTCGAAAACCGAGGTAGCAAAATTGCAGTTAACGAATCTACTATTCCAAACACTAGTGAAAACAATTTTATACCACCATAATAATAACCAACATATACATCATCAGTCATAAATCCTAAAATTACTGGATTAAGAGTAAGATATATAGTAGATAATAAAACTAATAAAAATGTTATACCTACAGACTTTAAATGCTTGTAAGGATTAATACTACGTCGATCAATATTACATATACACAAATATTTACGTAATCTAATAAAATTGAATACACTATTTCCTACCGATGTAAGAGTAATTGTAATACCATACCATAGAATATCATTTTTTGTCTTTACTAAAGTAAACAATAATATAATCCCAATCATACGGACAATCAAACCACGAACCGTAATATATTTAAAATCTTCAATGCCTTTATAAAACCATTCACATCCAATGGTAGTAAGAAAAATAGAAGAACTTAACAACAAGAAAAGAGGTAAATCTGTTTGTATCTTGGGAACTGTAAAACATAAAATAGCAACGACCAAATAACCAATCAAGGTAGTAATTCCATGTAGAGATAATATCTCAATCGTGGTAACATTAAGTTGCTTTCTATCGTTTCTCACTCTAGCAATTTCTCTTACTGCATATAATGGTATACCTAATCCTACAACTAAACTGATATATGATATTATTGATTGATAAAAGTTCACTTCTCCTATTCCTTCTGCTAACAAAATCCTAGATGAATATGGAAACGTTATTAAAGGAAATAGAATTCCAGAAATAGTATTCAATAGATAGAAAATATAATTAGCTGTTATTGATCTTGACATAAATATTAAAATAC
>NZ_JAJKHN010000136.1:0-9362 GCF_020982715.1 Bacteroides sp. 1_1_30 | reverse complement strand
GAGGTCTATGTACGTCGTAGTCCGGGTTATCAGGCTCAACAGAATGTGGTTGTTGAAGGTGAAATCCTGTTCGGAGGGTCTTACGCCATGACCAGTCGTGAAGAACGCCTTTCAGACTTGATCAATAAAGCTGGAGGTGCTACGAATTATGCTTACTTACGCGGTGCCAAGTTGACTCGTGTCGCTACTGCAGGTGAGAAGAAACGTATGGGAGATGTGATCCGTTTGATGAGTCGACAGTTGGGTGAGGCTATGATGGATTCTTTGGGCGTCCGTGTGGAAGATCATTTTACAGTCGGCATTGATTTGGAGAAAGCTATAGCTAATCCTGGCAGTACAGCGGATATTGTCTTGCGTGAGGGTGACGTGATTTCCATTCCGAAGAACAATAATACGGTCACGATCAATGGTGCTGTGATGGTTCCAAATACAGTTTCTTATATAAAGGGTGAGAATATAGACTATTACCTGAATCAGGCTGGAGGTTATTCTGAAAATGCAAAGAAGAGTAAGAAGTTCATAGTTTATATGAATGGACAGGTTACTAAGGTTAAAGGTAGTGGTAAGAAACAGATTGAACCGGGTTGCGAGATAATTGTACCTAGTAAGGCTAAGAAAAGGACTAATATTGGTAATATCTTAGGTTATGCTACCACATTCAGTACTTTGGGTATGATGATTGCCTCTATTGCTAATTTAATCAAGAAATAACGAATATCTTTATTTATGTCTACTTTGATGGAACAAACATCTGAAAAGGAAACAAAACAGTTGCATAATAATCACAATGATGAGGAGCTTGAAATTGATTTGATGGATCTTCTTCGTAAGATTATAGGTATTCGTAAGAAGATCTATAAAGCTGCCGGTATCGGACTGATAATTGGTGTTATTGTTGCAATCAGTATCCCTAAGCAGTACACGGTTGAAGTTACCCTTTCTCCGGAAATGGGCAATAACAAGGGTGGTGGTTTATCCGGTTTGGCTGCTTCTTTTTTAGGAAGTGGAGTTTCTATGGGAGATGGCACTGATGCCTTAAATGCTTCCTTATCTGCTGATATTGTTTCTTCTACTCCCTTTCTGTTGGAACTTTCTAATATGAAAGTCCCCGTATCAGGGAGTGAGGAAATCTCTTTAAGTTCTTATTTGAATGAAGAGTCATCCCCATGGTGGGGTTATGTAATCGGATTTCCTGGCATGGTAATTGGTGGAGTAAAGTCCTTGTTTACAGAAAATGAGGATGAACCCATATCTTCCGATAAAGCAAGTCGGGGTACCATTGAATTATCCAAAAAGGAGTCTCAGAAGATTGAATCACTAAAGAGAAAGATTGCTGCTTCTGTAGATAAGAAAACCTCTATGACTACCGTTTCTGTGACTTTGCAGAGTCCTAAGGTTGCTGCAGTCGTTGCTGA
This sequence comes from Bacteroides sp. 1_1_30, assembly GCF_020982715.1. Classification (NCBI taxonomy): domain Bacteria; kingdom Pseudomonadati; phylum Bacteroidota; class Bacteroidia; order Bacteroidales; family Bacteroidaceae; genus Bacteroides; species Bacteroides sp. 1_1_30. The sequence goes on along the minus strand of NZ_JAJKHN010000136.1, from coordinate 7,947 downwards.
CTCTGTGGTTAAGAAGTTGCAGGAATATATAATAGACTACCGTACCTTCAAGGCAAAAGAGGATTGTATTTATTTGGAGAAACTCTTCAAGGAACGTCAGCAAGAATATTATGCTGCTCAGAAGAAATATGCCGATTATATGGACTCTCATGACAATATCATTTTGCAGAGTGTTCGTACCGAACAGGAACGTTTGCAGAATGACATGAGTTTGGCTTACCAGGTATATAGTCAGGTTACCAGTCAGCTTCAGGTTTCCAGAGCTAAAGTTCAGGAAGAAAAACCAGTGTTTGCTGTTGTAGAACCTGCTGTTGTCCCCTTAGAACCTTCGGGAACCAGTAGAAAGGTATATGTTTTAGCTTTTATTTTCCTATCAGTTTGTATTGTAATCTCTTGGAATTTGTTCGGGAAAGATCTCCTAAATAAGTTCAAAGAAGTATATGCCTAAAATCAATTTTTAATGTGATATGGTATCAACCACCAGTCAAATCAATAAATTTATAGAATTTGTAGCAGTTCTGGGAGATCTGATCATTCTGAATCTGGTATTGTTTTTTCTCCTTTTCTTTTGGGAAGAAGTATTTGTCTCTTTACCTTTTTCTTGTAGGGTTTCCTGGATGATGACTTCGTTAAGTCTTTGCTATCTGGCCTGTTCGAGCTCCCGTGGGAGGGTTTGGGATAGTCGGGGAATTCGCCCTGACCAACTAGTATTGCGCGTGTTGAAGAATATTATAGCTTTTTCCATCTTTTGGGCATGTATCATGACTTTTAGTGGAATCTCTATCTATTCTCCTCTTTTCTTTGTCGCTTATTTCTCTTTCCTCTTTGTCATCTTAAGTATTTATCGCATTATTATTCGTCATTTTCTGATAGTCTATTGTGCTAAGGGCAAGCATAGACGTTATGCTGTTTTTATAGGTGGTGGCAATAATATGCAGGTATTGTATGAGGAGATGGAAAGTTCTCTGGCGTCTTCTCTATATGAAGTCGTGGGTTATTTTGATATAAAACCGAATGATACCCTTTCTTCCCAATGTTCTTATTTGGGTAATCCTGACGGTTTTTCAGATTTTATGTCTGCACACCCGGGTATCAAGCATGTCTTTTGTTCTCTGTCGATGGAGGAAGGTCGTTATAATTTTTCTATCATGAATCATTGTGAAAACCATTTGCTTTATTTTCATGGTGTTCCTAATGTATGTAAAGGTTTTCCTCGTCGTATTTGGCACAGTATGGTTGGCAATATGCCTATTTTGAATCTGCGTTATGAGCCTTTGGGTAAGATGGAGAATCGTATATTGAAGCGGATATTTGATATTGTTTTCTCTGGTCTTTTTCTGGTTACTATTTTTCCTTTTGTTTATCTCATAGTAGGTAGTATCATAAAGCTGACTTCTCCCGGTCCTGTGTTCTTTAAGCAAATGCGTACGGGGTTGAACGGTGTGGATTTTGTGTGTTACAAATTCCGTTCGATGAAAGTGAATGATGAAGCTGACAGCAAACAGGCTACGGCTGATGATCCCCGTAAAACCCGGTTTGGAAATTTTCTTCGTCGTTCTAATATAGACGAACTTCCCCAGTTTATCAATGTCTTTAAGGGTGATATGTCGATAGTAGGCCCCCGTCCACACATGTTGGCTCATACGGAGACTTACGCCCGTTTGATTGATAAATATATGGTGCGGCATTTTATAAAACCTGGGGTGACCGGCTGGGCTCAAACACATGGTTTCCGTGGTGAAACGAGGGAACTTTCACAGATGGAGGAACGTGTTAAGGCTGATATTTGGTATATGGAGCACTGGACAATGTTGCTTGACATATATATCATTTATAAGACCGTGGCGAATGTAGTTGTAGGAGAAAAGAACGCATATTAAAGTATCTTTACAAGTAAAACATCTTAAATATATATTACTAAATATATCTGCTTATGAATAAAAAAGAAACCCTGAAGCAACAAATTCTTCAGTTATCTCGTGAATATTATAATGAGGTTCATCGAGACTCCAAAGTCTTTGAACCAGGGAAAAGTTTTGTAAATTATGGTGGTCGTTTTTTTGATGCTGAAGAACTCGTTAATTTGATTGATTCCTCTTTGGACTTCTGGCTTACAGCAGGACCTTGGGCTCATAAATTCGAGAAACGTTTTGCAGACTGGTTGGGGGTTAAATATTGTTCGCTGACAAATTCCGGGTCTTCTGCAAATTTATTAGCATTTATGACATTGACTTCTCCACTATTGGGGGAGCGTCGTATAAAAAAAGGTGATGAGGTTATAACAGTAGCTTGTGGATTTCCAACTACTGTAACGCCTATCATTCAGTATGGTGCGATTCCAGTATTTGTAGATGTAACGATTCCGGAGTATAATATAGATATAACTCAACTGGAAACTGCTTATTCTGATAAAACCAAAGCTGTCATGATTGCCCATTCGTTGGGTAATCCTTTCGATTTACAGTCGGTAAAAGATTTTTGTGATCGTCATCATCTTTGGTTAGTTGAAGATAATTGTGATGCCTTGGGTTCAGAATATACCATTAATGGTGAAACGAGAAAGACAGGGACCATCGGTCATATTGGTACTAGCAGTTTTTACCCACCACATCACATGACAATGGGTGAGGGTGGTGCTGTGTACACAAATGATCCATTGCTTAATAAGATAACCAATTCTTTCCGTGATTGGGGGCGTGATTGCTGGTGTGTAGGTGGTGTAGATAATACTTGCAAGTATCGTTTCAGTAAACAATTTGGTGAGTTGCCTGTAGGTTATGATCATAAATATGTTTATTCTCATTTGGGTTATAATTTAAAGCTAACCGATATGCAAGCGGCTATTGGTTGCGCCCAATTGGATAAGTTGGACAGTATAGTATTGGCTCGTAGAAAGAATTTCCAGACTTTACTTGACGGTCTGAATGATACGGAAGGACTAATACTTCCTGAACCTCAAAAGAACTCTAATCCTAGCTGGTTTGGTTTTCTTATTTCAGTGAAAGAAGATGCAGGGTTCACCCGTAATGAATTATCAGAATATTTGGAGAGCAAGAAAATACAAACCCGTAATCTTTTTGCAGGAAACCTGTTGAAACATCCGGCTTTTAATGAAATGCGACAAAACGGTGACGGTTATCGTGTTGTCGGTGATTTGAAAGGTACAGATTTTATATTGAATAATACTTTCTGGATTGGAGTTTACCCGGGTATGACTGAAGAAATGCTCCAATATATGATTTCCACAATCAAGGAATTTGTTACATCCCGTAAAGCGTAGAGAATAATGAAAGCAGTCATTTTCGCAGGAGGTTTTGGAACCCGTTTGAGTGAGGCTACCAATCTTATTCCCAAACCGATGGTTGAAATAGGTGGAAAGCCTATTCTTTGGCATATTATGAAGACTTATAGTCATTATGGAATTAATGAATTTGTTATCTGTTGCGGTTATAAACAATATGTTATAAAAGAATATTTCGCTAATTATTTTCGTCATAATAGCGACCTCACAGTCGACCTGTCCAATAACAGTGTTGAAATACTTGATAATCACTCTGAAAATTGGAAAGTGACTATGGTTGATACCGGCTTGAATACCCAAACAGGAGGGCGTCTGAAACGAGTACAGAAATATATTGGTGATGAACGCTTTGTTCTTACTTACGGCGATGGAGTAGCGGATATAAATATAGCAGAGAGCATTAAGGAGCATGAATTATCAGGTTGTGACATCTCATTAACGGCTTACAAGCCCGGAGGTAAATTCGGAGCCTTGCAAATAGATTTGAATAATAACAAGGTACTTTCCTTTCAAGAAAAACCGGATGGTGATCGTAATTGGGTGAATGCAGGTTATTTTGTTTGCGAACCTAAAGTCTTTGAATATATTCCTGCGTGTGATGATACTATTGTTTTTGAGCGTAAGCCTCTTGAAGACTTGGCGAAAGATGGTAAAATGCATGCTTATCGTCATACCGGTTTTTGGAAGCCGATGGATACACTCCGTGATAATGTGGAACTCAATGAAATGTGGGATAAGGGGATAGCTCCCTGGAAAGTTTGGTAAATAATGGATATAGACATATTTAAAAATTTCTATAGAGGGAAGCGTGTTCTTGTAACCGGACATACAGGCTTTAAAGGTAGCTGGCTTTCTATCTGGCTCCATGAATTGGGAGCGGAAGTGATCGGGGTGGCTAAAGATCCGGCTACAGATAAAGATAATTATGTGTTGTCCGGAATAGGAGGAAAAATAAAAGCTGACCTGCGTGCTGATATTCGTGATAGTCAGCGAATGAAAGATATTTTTCAGGAATATCAACCCGAAATTGTTTTTCACTTGGCTGCCCAACCTCTAGTACGTTTAAGTTATGAAATTCCCGTTGAAACGTACGAAACTAATGTAATGGGGACGATTAACATATTGGAAGCTATACGGATAACGGATAGCGTAAAGGTAGGCGTCATGATAACTACCGATAAATGTTATGAAAACAAAGAGCAACTTTGGGGCTATCATGAGAATGAACCGATGGGTGGTTACGACCCTTATTCCAGTAGTAAGGGAGCGGCCGAAATAGCTATTGCTTCTTGGAGGCGTTCTTTCTTTAATCCAGAGCAATATGAAAAGCATGGTAAAAGTATAGCCAGTGTTCGTGCAGGTAATGTGATTGGTGGTGGCGATTGGGCTTTAGATAGAATTATTCCCGATTGTATCCGTGCTTTAGAATCAAATAGACCTATTGAGATTCGTAATCCGGAAGCTATTCGTCCTTGGCAACATGTATTGGAACCATTAAGTGGTTATATGTTATTGGCTAGTAAGATGTGGGATGAACCTACCAAATACTGTGAAGGATGGAATTTTGGTCCAAGAACAGAATCTATTTCTACTGTTTGGGATATTGCTGCTAAAGTTGTGGAAGAATATGGAAGCGGAGACTTAAGAGATTTGTCTGAACAAAATGTTTTGCATGAGGCGAGATTACTGATGTTGGATATTTCCAAAGCCCAATTTTTGTTAGGATGGCAGCCGCGAATGAACCTTGATCAGACTGTATCTCTGACAGTCGATTGGTACAAAAGTTATCGTAAAGAAGAAGTCTATGATGTTTGTGTAAATCAAATAATCAACTATTTATTGAAATGAAAATATTGTTGACGGGGGCAACAGGCTTTTTGGGCTCTCATATTGCTGAAACTTTATCTACACATGGCCATGAACTATTGTTAGCAAAAAGAACAAAATCAGATTTATGGAGATGTGCTTCTTTAGAAAATAAAGTTAAATGGACTAATAGTGATTCAGATACTTTTGAATTGGATGTTTTGTCTTTTCGTCCTAATGTAATAATAAATTCTGCTTGGAATGGTGTTTCAGCAGGTGAGCGGAACTCATGGAAACATCAACTCGATAATTTATGTTATCAACAGCGCTTACTAGATTTAGCAAAGCGGTTAGAAGTAAAAGTATTTATAGGAATTGGTTCTCAAGCAGAATATGGGACTTTTGATGGGTGTGTTGATGAAAATTACATAGCTGATCCTAATACAGCATATGGGGTTGTAAAATTGGCAGCACAACAAATAGTAAAAACTTTCTGTGAAGAAAATAATATAACTTGGTATTGGTTTAGATTGTTCTCTTGTTTTGGTGAGAGAGAAGCAGAGAACTGGTTAATACCTGCTGTCATCAAAAATATGATGTCTACTGATCAAGATCATATGGATTTAACAGCTGGTGAACAGAAGTATTCTTATTTATATATTAAGGATGTAACAAATGTGATACTGTCTGCAGTTAAAGGAAATGCAGAAAGTGGGATTTATCATATTGCTTCGGATAAATTGCGTTCCCTAAAAAGTATTTTAGTTCATATAAAAGAATATTTAAGACCTGAATTTTGTTTAAATTTTGGAGCTCTCCCTTATCGTAAAAATCAGTCAATGATTAATGGCTCTGTTAATTTGAAGACTCGAAAAGCGTTTGGAGACTTTGAAGTTTCTGATTTTTCTAGTAAATTAATTCAAACGATAGAATATTATAAGGCTATTTATAATGATAAAAGATAGTATTACGTTATCAAAAGAAATACGTAAGTGTTCACTACGTATGGTTTACCAAGCAAAAGCATCTCATATTGGTGGGGCTTTATCAATGGTAGATTTATTATCTGTGTTATATAGTACGATATTAAAATATGATGTTTCTAATCCTTCTTGGGAAGAAAGAGATCGGTTTATACTTTCAAAAGGTCATGCTTGTGTCTCTTTCTATTCTACATTAGCATTATGTGGTTTCTTTTCTATGGAGGAACTGGACGATTATGGGAAAAATGGAAGTCGTCTATTATCCCATACAAGCCATTATATACCAGGAATAGAAATTTCTGCTGGTAGCCTTGGACATGGTTTGCCAATTGCGTGCGGAATTGCTTTAGCTGCGAAGCGAAGAGGACAGAAGTATCGTACTTATGTAATTGTTGGAGATGGAGAAATGGATGAAGGTTCAAATTGGGAAGCTTTACTGTTGGCTTCACATTTAGAACTGGATAACTTGTGTTTAATTATTGACTATAATAAGATTCAAAGTTTGGGTGCAACCAATGAGGTTTTAAATTTGGAACCTTTTAAAAGTAAGTTGGAGGCATTTAATTGGAATGTTATTCAAATAGATGGTCATAATCATGAAGCTATTCGTAGAGCTTTCATCCAAGCGGAAGCATTTTTGGGGAAACCAACTGCGATAATAGCTGATACAATAAAAGGTAAAGGAGTTTCATTTATGGAAAATGAATTGTTGTGGCATTATAAATCTCCGGATGAAAAACAATATAATCAAGCTATAAAGGAAATAGAAGGATGAGAACTGCATTTATAAAACAATTGGTAGAAGAAGCTAAAAAGAATGACAAAATATTTCTTGTTGTTGGGGATTTAGGCTTTAGTGTAGTCGAAGATTTTGCTAATCTGTTTCCAAAGCGTTTTTTAAATACAGGTATAGCAGAACAGAATATGATTGGTGTTGCTGCTGGATTGGCTAAGGAAGGGTATAATGTTTATGTTTATTCTATAGGGAACTTTCCCACTCTTCGTTGTATGGAGCAGATTCGTTATGATGTAGCATATCACAGTTTAAGTGTAAAAATTGTATCGGTTGGTGCAGGTTATGCCTACGGTTCTCTCGGTGCTTCACATCATGCGACTGAAGAGCTTGGTATGATGCGGACAATTCCTAATATGATTATATGTTCTCCTTGCGACCCTGTTGAAGCAAAGTCGGTAACTACGATTTCTGCAAACTATAATGGACCGATGTATCTGAGACTAGGGAAAGCGGGTGAAGCAATTGTTCATAAGGAAAATATAATGAATTTACAAATAGGAGATCTTCTTCCAATAAAAATTAATAGTGAAAAAAAAGTTCTGCTTGCTAGTGGTTCTATATTAGATTATGCAGTAAAATATATGATTGTTGAAAATATTAAATCAGATATTTATAGCGTACCTTTTGTAAAGCCTTTAAATGTAAAACAAATAAAAGAAATAGCAGAGCAATATTCTGAAATAATTGTTTTGGAAGAACATCAAAAAAGTTGTGGTATTGGGTCTGCAATTATTGAACAGATTAGTGATTTATATGCTTATGGTGTACTTCCTATATATCCCAGAATAAAACGGATAGCAATAGATGATAAATTCTATTCAATATCAGGTTCACAAGATTATTTAAGAGAGAAAGCAGGATTACGGTTATTTTAAGAATTGTGTATTTAGTTGTAATCAGTAGTGTGAAAATAGCTTTCTTTGTTGGATAAATAGTGATCTACTGTGATGAAAAATAATGTAACAGTGGAAATAATTGAATTTGAGTGGGAAATATTTATAAGTTTTCAATTATAGTATGAATAAAGATGTTTGTGTGTATATTTTGACGCACAATAGACC
>NZ_JAJKHN010000135.1:0-9816 GCF_020982715.1 Bacteroides sp. 1_1_30 | reverse complement strand
TGCACAGAAACACTGAACGTCCGAGAAACGCTGCCGGTGAAGGAATGTTCCGATTAAACACTGACGGAGTGCTGCTGTGGGGAGCGGGGCTGTGTGGGCGGCGGTATTCCCGCTGCACGCATTGCCACGAACCACACGGCGGCACGGTGAGCAATCAGACGAAAAGTTTCAAGCATGACTTTTTTCCAGTTTGCTAGCACATACCTGGCAGGATCCCGGCTTCATCAACCTGTTATCCCCTGCCAACTGCTAGCAGAATCCGGCAGCCGGCTTCTTCCAAGACGAAACATTTGCTAGCACTATTCCCGAGCTGCAGCAGCTGATCCGGAAAAATCTGATAGCAAATCTTTCCTACTGCAGCCGATGTGAGTTATACAGCCATCGGTTCCTCTTTGATAATCGAGATTTCCAGTGCGTTTTCAATCTTGGTCAAAGTTTCGAGTGAAAGGTTCTCCCGTCCTCTCAACACCTTTGAGATGTATTGCGGGCTGCAATTCATTTTTTCAGCCAATTGCTTTTGGCTCATTCCTAATTCTTCCATCCTGTCCAGCATCAGCATGGCAATATTTTGCGAATGTCGGAGCCAAGACTTGTTTGTTTCAAGGAAGTCAAACAGCTCACGCCATTTCGAAGGCGTTGGAGAAGCATGTTCTTCAAGCCTTTGTGCGATAGATTTCATACGATTTTCCATATCATTCCTCCCAAATTATAATTCACTAATATACTCTATAAACCCTTCGTCGTCAATGATTCCTTCTTCAAGCAAGTAGCGTCGAACCCTGTCTATTTTCACAAGTTCCTGCCTGGTGTGCTCTCTTTCCTGCATCGTAGCCGTCAGCTTGATGGCGCCTCCGGTGATGATGTAGTTGCCTTGAATCAATTTGATAGCGTATAGCCGGAGCCATGACGAGTGACCGTATTTACGTTTTAACCGAGCCTTTTCTTTTTGCAGCATCATATCCGAAGCCTGGTTGTTGTCCAGCGGGCGGAATATCTTGCTTAAATCGGTTTCCGGGGAGATGTCCATTATGATGTATCGAAGGCGTTCACTATCTTCAATAGTATCGCTGATAGCTTCTTTTATATCTGTTATTTTAAAGTAGGCGTTCAAGTCATCTATATTCTCCTTGAAGAAAGTGCGTAGCCAAACCACGTCGGCCCAGTTGTTGAACACCTTATAAAATTCGTTATCATCCTCGCCTTCAAAGTGTACAGCCCATAATTTTCTGTCTCCAGTAATGTCGTCAAATGTCATATCTCCTTGTTTTATAGTAAGACAAAGATACGCAAAAATAACGAGATAATAAACTTATAGGTTGATTATTTAGCAAGAAAAATGTTTTATTTAGTTGGTTTAGTGGTTGTATGGTAGGTGGTGGTATCTGTGTCCCAGTCATTAATTTCATCATTCGTGTTTATTTGCAGACTGTCAATGAGAGTTTTTTGATGAGTTATTTCCGGTTGTTCGCAGCCTCCTATCAGTTGTATAATGAATATTATTCCTGCTATAACGATTCCTGCTATAGTGTTATTGATAACATTTCTTTTTAAGCCTTTAATATAAGAATTCTGATACCTTTTATTTTGCATAATTTATATTTTTTACGCTGTGAAGTTAATAAATTAAATGCGATATTTATCGTTATTTGTCACTTTAATTAGGTTTATCCGATTAAAAACGATACCTTTGTATTACAAAACTTGAATCCTCAATGGGATATTAAAAGAGGGTTTTTGCCAAAGTCGGTGTCTAATTCGGTGACACTACGAAAATAGGAAGCTGTTAATTCATTATGAATGAGACTATAAAGGAATTAAAGTTTGAGGGCAGGTAGCCCAACAAATTATAAGACAAAATAAGCTAAAAGCCGTTATTACTAGATAATAACGGCTTTTTTGCATGTTTAATAGTATGTGTCTCTAAACTTCTCACCATCAAGAGGTCACATAATAGGTTACTGGAAGTTTTAAAAAAAAAGTTCCTCGGTGGCAAATTCGGTGACACGAATGCATGTTGATAGTCCGAAAAACGCTAATCTTATGAAAAGCCGTGAAGTTGATTGATAAAGAATAAATCCTTAAACTGGCTGTCGTCTTGTTTAGTAGAAAAGAAAAACAGGTTTTATAGCTCAAGTGAGTATAAAACCTGTTTCTAATTTTTCTAAATCGGGCAGAACTCTTATTCTTCTGCTTTTATTGATTCATCGATTACTTTGATCTTTTGTAATACCAGTTCCAAGTCTGCTTTCAACTTATCTACCTTGCGGTTCAATTCAGTCAGCAGGCTGCTGCCTTTCTTAGAAGTAGAAGTCAGGAAGCCCAGATTGTTCTCATAAGTCTGAAGCTCATTCTTCATATTCTCATAAGTACGTACCAGCTTTTCACGTTCTCTGTACAGAGATTGAGTACCGCTTCCCTGGATATTGCTGATATTCGAACGGAAGTTACTTAACTTCTTGTTGGAAGCATTGATGTTAAAGCGGTCGAATAGCTGATCGATGATTCCGTGATACTGCTTGTATAACTTATCTTTTTCTTTGAACGGCACATGACCGATAGAGTTCCACTCTTTCATTAAATCCCGAACCAAGGTACTTGCTTCTTCGGTATCCATGCTTTCATCAATAGCGGATAACTTCTCGATCAACGCTTTCTTCTTTTCCATATTCTCTGTTTCTACAGAACGTTGTGAAGAAGTAGCTTTGTTCTTTTGTTCGAAGAAGTAGTCGCAAGCTGTGATAAACCGTTTCCAGATAGCATCCGAGTGTTTCTTGGCAACAGGTCCGATGGTCTTCCATTCTTTTTGAAGTTTGGTCAGTGCATCGGCAGTTACTTTCCAGTCTGTACTATCTTTCAAGGCTTCCGCTTTTTCGCAGAGCGCTTTCTTCTTTTCCAGATTCTCGTTCATTCCTTCTTTCAGGCTCTTGAAGAATTCTCCTTTCTTCTTGAAGAAATCATCGCAGGCATGGCGGAAACGCTCGAAGATCTTCACATTCATCTTCTGGGGCGCAAAACCGATAGTTTTCCATTTGTTTTGCAAGGCAATCACTTCCTGGGTCTTGTTTTCCCAGGCAGAGAATGTTTTCAGTTCATCATACTCAATCGCTTCAACGATTTCGCAGATGACGGTTTTTTGATCCAAATTATGCTGTTCGGCTTCTTTCAACGATTCGAAGTGCTGCTGATGGCGGCGGTTGACAGCGGTAGAAGCTGCTTTAAACCGATTCCAGATTTCATCACGCAGTTCTTTGGCTACCGGACCTGTATCGCGGAACTCCTGATGCAACTTCTGAAGTTGGTGGAAAGCGGAAACAACATCTTCCTCGTCAGCCAACTTTTCGGCAGCTTCGCAGAGATGTGTTTTGATTTCCAGATTCTTTTTGAAGTCATATTCGCGGAATTCATTGTTCAGTTTCAATAAATCGTAGAACTTCTCTACATATAATTGATAGTTTTTCCAAAGTTCATTCACTTTACCTTGCGGCACCAGTTTCGTATCATTCCATTGCTGTTGCAGCTTCTTGAACTCTGTATAAGATTTGTTGGCGTCATCTCCGGATTCCACCAATTCTTTCAGTTCTTCAATAATGGAAAGTTTCACTTGCAGGTTTTCTTCCTTTTGGCGTTCCAGCTCGGCAACCTGTTTGCTGCGTTTTTCCTTGATAACCCTCATCAGACGTTTGAATTCTTCTTCCGTCGGGTCCTCTTCGGCAACAAAATCTTCAATGTTTCCACCGTTGTCTGTAAACTGTACCTTAGCAGCTTCCAACTCGGCATTATGTAACTTGTAGAATGATTGTTTCAGATTGTCAATTTCCTGCTTGTTCGCATTTTCAGCGTCTTGCGCAAGCTCTTTTAGCTGGTTTAGTACATCTTCCTTAGTGGCAGGTTTAGGAGCTGCTTCAGGTTGAACTTCGGCAGTAACATCTTCAGCCGGAGTCTCTGTAATAGCTTCAGAAACCTCGACTGTTTTCTTTTCTTCTTCTAATTCCCCTTGGTTCAAGGGTTGATTAGTGTCATGAGCGTCCATCATTGTATATTAGTTTTGGGTCACAAATTAATGAAATAAAACGATTACTTCATACTATTTTGCTTATTTTTTTTTGTTTATCGTGTTTTTATGACAATAAAACGGTTATTCCCATGTACAACATCATTCCGATGATGTCATTTGTAATGGCTATAAACGGACCTGTTGCAATGGCTGGATCGATTTTGAACTTCTCCAATGTCATCGGTACCAGTGTCCCGAAAATAGAAGCGAACATTACCACGGCAAACAGGCTGATGGATACGGAATAGGTGACCGTAGCCGTTGCGCCGAACCTGATAAAGTTGTAGGTGTATACTAATAAGGAGATAATAGTGGCATTAATTAAAGCTACTACCGATTCCTTGGTAATCTGCTTGAACGTGTTTTTAGCGTCCAGCGAGCTGTTTGCCAAACCTTGTACGATGATTGCCGAAGATTGTGTTCCGACATTTCCTCCTGTACCACCGATTAGCGGGATGTACAGTGCCATTTCGGGATGGGCAGCAAAGGTGGAGTCGAAATTACCCAATATCATAGAGTTGCCGATTCCGCCGATCATACCGATTAATAGCCAGGGGAGGCGGGCGGTGGTCTGTCTCAATACATTATCGTCTGTTTCTACGTCCTGCGAAAGACCGGATGCCAACTGATAGTCACGTTCCGACTGCTCACGGACTTCATCCATGACGTCGTCGACGGTGATTTGTCCCACAAGCCGACCGATACTGTCGACAACGGGGATAGCCACCAAGTCATACTTCTCAATCGCCTGTACTACCTCGTCAATGGGAGTATCTACGTGTACCGAAATCGGATCTTTCTGCATCACGTGTTTCACTTTGGATACAGAAGGGGAAGTAATCATCTTTTTGAGCGGGAAGATACCTCGCAGACGTTCGTCATCGTCAATGACATATACGTAATAGATTTCGTCCAGCTCTTCCGCCTGTTGCCGCATCTCTTTCAGACATTCGGGCATACTCCAGTTTTCGTTGACGAGTACCATTTCCGTACCCATCAAACCACCGGCGGTATTTTCGTCGTATTTCAACAAGTCGACGATGTCTCCTGCCTGTTCGATGTCTTCGATGTGCGAAAGAACCTCTTCCTGCTTGTCTTCATCGAGTTCACGCATCAGGTCTACGGCATCATCCGTGTCCATGTAGTCAACGAAACGTTTGGCGATTGTCTCCGAAGGAAGCATTTCGAGTAGCTCTTTACGAGCATCTTCGTCCATTTCGACAAGCACGTCGGCGGCAATTTCGTTATCGAGCAGGCGATAGACGAACTTAGCCTCTTCCGCATTCAGGTCATTGCACAATTCGGCGATGTCGGCCGGATGGAGGTCGATGAGAAGACCTTTTACCTTGTCGGCGTCTTTTTGCTCAATAAGGTGTTTAACGTTGTCAATGTATTCCTCGTTCATCGTTGTCAATTACAAATTACGAATTACAAAATCCAGTTCTCTGCTCACTGTTGCCCGCCAATTATTGGGCGTTGCCGGCTGTCTTTAATGCTTCTTCCACTTTATTGGTCAGATCGATAAATTCGGCTACCGATAGTTGTTCCGGGCGTTTATTAAATAAGATGTCCTCCGTGAGCGGACAATCTTTGCCTAAAATAGGTTTGATGGAGTTGCGCAATGTTTTCCGTCGCTGGTTGAAGGTCGTTTTCACTACTTGCTTGAACAGTTTTTCGTCGCATCCCAACTCTTTAGTCTCGTTGCGTGTCATACGGATAACAGCACTTTTCACTTTGGGAGGCGGATTGAACACGTGTTCGCTGACAGTGAACAAATATTCCACTTTATACCATGCCTGTATCAATACGCTAAGGATACCGTATGTCTTGCTGCCCGGTCCGGCTGCAATACGTTCGGCTACCTCTTTTTGAATCATTCCCGTGCAACAGGGGACGATATCTTTGTTGTCCAGCATCTTGAAAAAGATTTGGCTGGAAATATTATACGGGTAATTACCAGTCAGTACGAAAGGCTTCCCGTCGAACAACCGGTGAAGATTCATTTTCAAGAAGTCATCCTCGATGATGTGGTCTTCCAGTGACGGATAGGCTTCGCGAAGATAAGCAACCGACTCATAGTCAACTTCTACGACCTTTACCAATCGGTCTTTCTTTACTAGAAACTGGGTCAATACTCCCATACCCGGCCCCACCTCTAAAATAGGCAGTTCGGGGAAGGTGTCGACTGTATCGGCAATATCTTGCGCAACTTTCAGATCTTTCAGAAAGTGTTGTCCGAGAAACTTTTTAGGCTTTACTAATTTCATTTACCAACTAAATAATTACTTTTGCAGCTGACAAAGGTAATTCTTTTAAATGAAGAACGTACCACTATTTATTAAAAAATAAATGATGTGTCAGCGAAGCTAATGAAGAATTAAGGATGAAGAAACTATTAAAAAAGACGCTGAAACTGATATTACCGGTTGTTTTAGGCGGCTTTATCTTATTCTGGGTATATCGCGACTTTGATTTTACAAAAGCGGGCGATGTGTTGTTACACGGTACAAATTGGTGGTGGATGCTCTTCTCGTTATTGTTCGGAGTGTTTGCACAAGTCTTTCGTGGTTGGCGGTGGAGACAGACATTGGAACCGTTGGACGCTTTCCCGAAAAAGAGCGATTGCGTGAATGCTATCTTCATTTCATACGCTGCCAGTCTGGTGGTTCCCCGGATCGGGGAGGTGAGTCGTTGCGGAGTGTTGGCGAAATATGATAATGTCTCGTTTGCCAAGTCGTTGGGAACAGTCGTTACGGAACGGTTGGTCGATACGTTGACTATTCTCCTCATCACAGGCATCACTGTATTGCTCCAATTACCGATATTCGTCACTTTCCTTCAGCAGACCGGAACGAAAATCCCTTCATTAGTCCACCTTTTGACTTCGGTATGGTTTTATATCATTCTGTTTTGTTTTATTGGTGTGGTGATACTTCTTTATTATTTAAGAAAAACGTTGTTCTTCTATGAACGGGTGAAAGGATTTGTATTGAATATATGGGAAGGAATTATGTCTTTAAAAGGCGTGCGTAACATTCCTCTCTTTATTTTTTATACACTGGCTATTTGGGCTTGTTACTTTCTCCATTTCTATTTTACATTCTATTGCTTTGCCTTTACGGCACATTTGGGTATCCTTGCGGCATTGGTCATGTTTGTCGGCGGTACGTTTGCCGTAATTGTGCCTACCCCTAACGGAGCGGGACCCTGGCATTTTGCCATCATTTCTATGATGATGCTTTATGGAGTAAACGTGACGGATGCCGGAATATTTGCCCTGATTGTACACGGTATTCAAACCTTTTTGGTTGTTTTATTGGGTGTGTACGGCTTGGCTGCTCTGCCGTTCACCAATAGACATCGGGCGTAAATTTTTAGCTAAAAGTGTATATTCTTACATGTTTTTGCCAACCTCCTTTGTCATCTGAAAACTTTTCCATAACTTGGCACTGTTTAATTATCAGATTTAAAATAGTTTTAAAATATTTATTATGAGTACCATTCTTTCTTTAGCTCCACAGAACGTGTGGAAGCATTTTTATTCGTTGACACAGATTCCCCGTCCGTCAGGACACATGGAAAAGATTACAGCATTTCTTTTAGGTTTCGGAAAAGAGCTGGGGCTGGAGTCTTTTGTAGACGAAGCAGGTAATGTGATTATCCGTAAACCCGCCACTCCGGGTATGGAAAACCGGAAAGGTGTGATTCTTCAGGCGCACATGGATATGGTTCCGCAGAAGAACAACGATACTGTACACGATTTTGAAAAAGATCCGATTGAAACTTATATAGACGGTGACTGGGTAAAAGCAAAAGGCACTACTCTGGGCGCAGACAACGGACTGGGTGTAGCTGCTATTATGGCCGTGTTGGAAGCAAAAGACCTGAAACACGGTCCTTTGGAAGCTCTTATCACGAAAGACGAAGAAACCGGCATGTACGGTGCATTCGGCTTGAAGCCGGGTACACTGAACGGAGAGATTCTTTTGAATCTGGACTCGGAAGATGAAGGCGAATTGTATATTGGTTGTGCCGGAGGTATGGATGTAACTGCAACTTTGGAATATAAAGAAGTAGCTCCCGAAGCAGGAGATATTGCAGTGAAAGTTACATTGAAAGGATTACGTGGCGGACATTCGGGATTGGAAATCAATGAAGGACGTGCCAATGCTAATAAGTTGCTGGTTCGTTTCGTTCGTGAAGCGGTTGCCAGCTATGAAGCCCGTTTGGCTAGCTGGGAAGGTGGTAATATGCGTAATGCTATCCCACGTGAAGCACATGCGGTTATTACCATTCCGGCTGAAAATGAAGAAGAACTATTGGGCTTGGTGAAATACTGTGAAGACCTGTTCAATGAAGAATATTCGGCAATTGAAACACCGATCAGCTTTACGGCTGAACGTGTGGAAGTTCCTGCGGGTCAAGTGCCTGAAGAGATTCAGGACAATCTGATTGATGCAATCTTTGCTTGTCAGAACGGTGTGACCCGTATGATTCCTACTGTTCCGGATACGGTAGAGACTTCTTCCAATCTTGCTATTATTACGATTGGTGGAGGAAAAGCAGCTATTAAGATTCTGGCTCGCAGCTCGAGTGATAGCATGAAGGAATATCTGACTACCAGCTTGGAGTCTTGTTTCTCTATGGCAGGTATGAAGGTGGAAATGACTGGTGGATATTCCGGTTGGCAGCCTGATGTTAATTCTCCGATTTTGCATGCGATGAAAGCCTCTTATAAGCAGCAATTTGGGGTAGAACCTGCAGTGAAAGTAATCCACGCAGGCTTGGAATGTGGTATTATCGGTGCTATTATTCCGGGATTGGATATGATTTCTTTTGGCCCGACTTTGCGTTCACCGCACTCACCGGACGAAAGAGCATTGATTCCTACTGTACGGAAGTTCTACGACTTCCTGGTGGCTACTTTAGAACAAACTCCACTGAAATAAGCGTATTCTTTATAATGTAAATATTCTCCTATTATATAATAGGTATTTATAGCGAAGGCACGGATGAAATCTCATCCGTGCCTTTTTGTCATATTTGTTGCAGGCTATATTACAATTTTATTTCATAACAAATAAATTAATTGATGCAAATCAAGAAATATGCTATAAAACATAAATTTCTCTCTTTTTTAGGTCAATGTATAAACAAAGGCCGTATTTTTGTGTTATAAAACATGTAATTAAGAGGATAACAAAATGAAAAGTTTAAAAAGATTGTTTAGAAAGATCGGCGAAGCCGATGTACATGTTTGGGGATATTCGACAATTAATGCTAAACCAAACAAGTAAGTTTTATTTTTTAGTTTTCAGGAATTAGTAATTTAAAGTTTTAAAGATTATGGCAAAGAAAATGAGTTCTTTAGTTAGAAAAATCCTTAGTGAAGTAGGTCGTAATGAAATGCTTTCATGGGGGTACAGAATTGAGAAATGAGAAAGAGTACATTAACTAGGTTTAGAGTGGGGATACGTTATTAAAGACGATATCCCCACTTTTTCTATATAAAAGAGATATAGGGTGAGGCGGGGAATAAAATGAAAGAGCATTTAACTCATGTCGGTGCAGTTTTGATTCTTTTCACCACAGAGGACACGGAGGACGCAGAGGTGAATTTGGTTTATGACTTACGGTTGTGACCCTAATTTTGACGCGTAATCCTCATACTATAAAGTTGAAAAAGGTTCTTCGTCAAATTTGGTGGTACTTCTTCTATTGTGAATAAAGAATCTTGGCTCTCAGTAGTTTGCTTCCTGCCC
>NZ_JAJKHN010000134.1:0-9875 GCF_020982715.1 Bacteroides sp. 1_1_30 | reverse complement strand
ATGTGTATAAGAGACAGACCACACACATGCACACCCAACGCACGCCCACCCAGATTTTCGTTTGTGCTCCCTGTGTTTAAAGCAAAATATTTGTCTGAATCTATAGATAGCATATTGAATCAGACTATGAGTGATTTTGAATTGATTATCGTAAATGATCAATCTCCAGATGATATTGATTCTATAGTGTTTTCTTTTAACGATAGTCGTATTCAATATGATATAAATGAAAAAAATATAGGTGGTACGGATTTAATATTGAATTGGAATAAGTGTTGTCAAAAGGCTGTAGGAGACTATCTGATATTAGCGTCTGATGATGATGTTTATAGTCCTGATTTTTTAGATGAAGTTTCCTGTTTACTAGAGCGATTTCCTAAAGTTAGTTTGGTGCCTGGTAGAGTACGTTCTATTAATGAAGAAGGTGCAGAAGTAGAGAAAGATCATCTGTTTCCCATTTATATGCCACAAGATGATTTTTTATATTATGCATCACGTGGAATGATTTCTGTACAAGCCCAATATGTCTATAATCGTGAAAAATTTATGAAAAGAGGTGGATTTATAAATTTTCCTTTCGCATGGAATTCTGATGCGGCAACCGCTTATATGATGTCTGACGGAGGAGTATTAAGTACCCCTTCTATAGTATTCACGTTTCGTAAATCGTCCATTCATATCACTGGTGATGGCAGTATAAAAAAACAGGATAGTGAAATTGACTGCTGACTATCTATATTGGGGATGGGTTCATACATTCGTTTCACAACTATCTGTGAAAAATTATAAGACTAAGTTTTTTGAGGATGTCTCTTATCATAAATTGCAAATTCAATTTGATATTTTATTGTCTGGAATCCCTTTTTCAAAATTATCAGTATGGAGAAAATATTGTTTTCAAAACAAGTATCTTTCTCGTTCAAGAAAGATTAAGATATTTCTTCATGCTGTATTTTGTCAAATAACACATTCGTGATATGTTGTATGGTTTTGAAAATGCCTTTTATGATTCGGCATCTGTATATAAGTTAAAGGATACGAATCAGCGGGTTTATGTAAAAGATGTATTGGAATCATTGTCTGCTATCATGCCATCTTTTAAAGAATATCGTTTCTATTTTTTCTGTGCTACAGCAAACATAGAACCGGATTCCATGAATGATGCCTTTCCTCGTAAAATTCTTATTCAGTGGGAAGATCAATTAGGAACGGAACCATCTGTAAAGGTCATGTCTTCTTTTGTTTGTGTGTTTAAAACACATCTTCGGAAAAAAAGCGAAAAATATTCCAATTTGTTTTCTTATCCTTTGGGTATTCCTTATAAAATAAAGGAACAGCCTTTTGTTCCTATATTGGATAGAAAGTATAATGTTTTTTATTCTGGCAATTTGAATAAAAATCGAGTTCCTTTTTATGAAGCTTTAGCAAGGGGTAGATGGTCGATAAAAAGAAGGTTGGCTATTCCTATCTTAAAATTGGCAGCTAGATATGAATATGATAAAAAATGGAGAAATTTTTCATTAAGACTGAAAAGTTTAGTTTTTAAGATTGGTGCCACTCATTTTGATGATATTTTTGATGCATCGTATATTGAATTTACACGGTCTTTTGAGGCGGGATTGACTCCGGATAAATATGGAACGCTTTTGGCAAATTCTAAAATCATCTTATCGCCTAAAGGATTTTTTAATACTGAATGTTTTAGGTTTTATGAGGCACTTAGGCAAGGCTGTATTGTGATAACAGAAAAGTTGCCTGCTACTGCATATTATCATCCGGAGAATTATATAGAAGTGGAATCTTGGGATGGTATAGATAAATTAATTCAAGCACTTCTTACTGATGATAGTAGGATGGAGAAACTCTCTTTGAAAGGAAGAATATATTATCAGAATACTCTTTCTCCAATGGGAGTCGCAAAATATATTGTTTCTAAAATTAATGTATATTGATTCAAACAATCTTTACTATTTAATTATGCGTATAGAATCACTTGATATTTTAAAAGGGATAGGTATTATCCTTGTGGTAGTTGGTCACATGATTGGGAATCAACTATATATCCGTCCATGGATATATGCATTTCACATGCCTCTTTTTTTCATGCTATCGGGATACTGCTTCAATATAGCGAAGCATCCTCAATTGCTACCGTTTGCTGTAAGTAGGGTTTGGACACTTCTCGTTCCTTGTGTTCTATATACGGTGGTTAGTCTTGTAGTTTCTCCGGAATATATTTGTGAAGGGAGATATTATGAACTGAAGATATTGCTTCCCGGCGCACTTTGGTTTCTTCCAATATTATTTATGGTAGAAGTTCTAGGGTATAACGTGGCTCGCTTTAAGGGGAAGGTAAAAATATTTATCATATTACTGTGCGTGGTCTTAGCTGCTTGCTTTCGTTTTTGGGAATTCCCTTTAACATATAGGCTTATTCAAATTCCAATGTGTCTTTTGTTCTATCTAATAGGAAATTCATTGAGAAAATATGCTATTGTTGAGAGGTTTTTGATGAATAGCAATTGGATGCCTTTGTGGAAATATTGTTTGTTGGGTTTGTCGTTGTGTGTTTTGACTTATGTATATGTGAGAACTGATGCGTTAAAACATAATCAGGAAATTTTAAACTATTTTGAGATAGGGATGGTTCTTGCTTGTTTCAGTGCTATTGTCGGCGTAGCTTCGTTCTCGGTTTTTTCTATGAAAAGAATGCCTAAATTAGGAAATGTATTGATATATATAGGTAGAAATACATTGATAATTATGTCTGTTCAGGGTATATTTATATCATTAGCTGATTATTTTTTGCGTCCATTGATACCGTCGTTTGCTATCGGTAAGTTAGTTCAGTTTATTTTTGTATTTTCCTGCTGTTTGATAATGATACCACTAATCAATAAATACATTCCTGTACTAGCCGGTAAAGGGATAAAACATCGTTCACTTTAATTAAATATGTTTCTTTCAGTTATTATTCCTGTATACAACGTAGAACCTTATTTGCATCGTTGTATTGATAGTGTCATAGCCCAAGATATGGGTGATGAAATAGAATTGCTGTTGGTGGATGACGGTAGCAAAGATGCATCGGGGGCAATATGTGATGAATATGCATCGAAGTATAGTTGGATTCATGCCTTTCATATTCCCAACGGAGGAGTAGGCAATGCGCGTAATTATGGTATTGAACATGTTCAAGGTGAATACTTTACTTTTATAGACTCGGATGATTTTCTTGATCCCGGTCTTTATAAAGAAGTGTTGAGATTGCATCGTCAAAATCCTTCAGATGTATATGTATTTGGTTATAAAGATTATCCTATCGACGGCAGCGGTGGACATGTGTTGAAACAATGTCGGTGTGACAATGCCGAATCGTTGGCGCAGTTATATTTGGATATGAAACGGAACTATCTGATGTTTCCGGTTGTCAACAAATCTCCACTATTTTGAGGATTGCCTCTTTGCTCTTGATTGTCTGGGCAGAGCAAAATCTGTAGGAGTGATTGACCAGATTGCTTATAATTATGTGCATCATCCGGGAGAACATTTAGGTGGAAAATATACCGAGCCTAGAGTGATTGTCGAAGTGGCACGTGAATTGAAGAGGCGAAGTGACTTACTTCCTCAAAGTGATGAACTGACTCAATATACAATTCTTGAATATTATAATAACATGCTTCATGCGGTTGATAGCAGCCGTGGCATAAAGCAAAGATTACAATATATACGCATACTTTTGAGAGAAATCGAAACACTTGGTTTCAAGACTGAATTCAAGAAGTATCTAGGCAGGAGAAAGATGCTGATACGGTTCTCCACTCCTGTGAGTGTACTTTTGATGTGTCTCTTACGTAATTTAATCCTAAAATTCAGATGATATGTATCAAAATTATAAAGTTGTAGTGAATACGGCTGCAGGTCGCCGCCGTTATATGCAATATTTGGTTCCTCCCATTTTGAATGCTGATATTGTAGATCGGTATGATATATGGGTTAATACTCACAATATGGTGGATATTGAGTTCTTTAAAAAGCTTGCGAAGAAATATCCGAAAGTTAATTTGGTGTGGCAACCGGACGGAGTCGTTAATGGTATTGCGAGCATTAATGCATTTTATCGTGATTGTTGTGACAAAGATACTATTTATATGAAACTTGATGATGATGTGGTATGGTTTGAACCGGAATTATTCGAGAAGATGGTAAAGTTTCGTGTGGATAATCCAGAGTATTTTTTAGTATCACCGCTCGTAATCAATAACGCTTTGTCTACTTATCTTTTACAGGTGCATAATAAAATCAAGTTGGATAAGTATTATATGAGTATCTGTATGGAGAGGACTATTAGTTTGGACGGTTGGTTTGCAGCGGATTTGCACAATTGGTTCATGGAGAAGTATCTTACTACTGGTAAGTATCAAGAGTTATATGTTGGTAAACATCCTATGGCAATGGGGCGTTTTTCAATCAACTGTATTTTATGGTTTGGTGGTGAAATGGCTGAATTCAAGGGCGAAGTGCCTGGAGATGATGAAGAGTTTTTGAGTTGTATCAAGCCAACTCAACTAGGCAAAGCTAACTGCTTTAATGGTGATGCGCTGATTGCTCATTTCGCTTTTGGAACTCAACGGGAAGGACTCGATAAGATGGATATTCTGAATCGATATGGTAATATATTGCATGAATTATGGAAGCAAGATGAAACAATGCGTAAGATCGATGTTTCTGTACAACAAATGATGGAGGAAGTGGAAACGCGTGAGGATGAATTGAGCGCTCTTCCATCTCCATACAGGCATGTGCCTAAAGAAAGAGAAACTTTTGCAATGCGTTGGGGAAAGAAACTGCCGGAAAAGGTGAGGTGCGCCATCAGAGAGTTGCAACGTAAACGGCAATATAAATTCATAGAGAGATGAAAAATACGATAAAAAAAGTAATGCCCATGCGGCTTGTTACTTTGGTCAGATGTGTGAAGAGCCATCGTGCTGAAGGTAAAATGGACATGATACTTGGAGGTTTAAAGGATTTTCAGTGTCAAAAGTGGGTGTATTCGCACGCTAAGGATGAAGAGACAGCCTATCTTGAACAGTTGGAAAAGATATGCCGTAAGATTGAAATCGATGAAAACAATTATTTCTTTTATCCATATTCCAAGACGCTTCACCGCTTTTTCCCCACGCACGCTATGAACATTTTAAGCATTACTCCGGCTTATGAAGAGGTGCTTGCGACAGACTTTGCTGCAATGGGAGAAAATAGAGTGGTGCGAGCGTTGAAAATCTTAGTTGACAGAGTGACTGAAAAGCAATCTTGCGTAGTGCGTTTTATGGAGGTGACACGCCTTTGTAGGCGTGTCTTGTATCCTTCTGATTCTTTCGAGGGAGCACTACAGAAAATTCTGTTTTTTCATGCGATGCTTTGGCAAATGGAGCATGGGCATAATGGCCTGGGGCGATTGGATATGGCTCTGTTCCCTTACTATAAGAAAGATATTGAAGAGGGGCGGCTTACGAGAGAAAAAGCTGAAGTCATTCTTCGGGAGATGATTGCTCTTATCGGATCGCAGACGCATCAAAAAAGCGCTACACTTTATGGAGATACCGGACAATATATCCTTTTGGGAGGTTTCGATAAAGAAGGTCGGAATGTGGAGAATGAGTTGACTCACCTTTTTCTGGGAATATTCGCCACACTTTCCATTCCTGATCCAAAACTGATTTTAAGAGTAAATAATCATACATCAAAGTCTGTCTATGACGCTACTGCCCGGTGTTTACTCAAAGGGAATGGGTCACCTCTGATTTTGAATGAGGATAAGGTGATACCTCTGATGGAGAGGTTTGGCTATGCTCCGGAAGATTGTTACAACTTAGGGACTAGCGCCTGTTGGGAGCCGCTAATCCTAGGGAAGAGTTTTGACCAGAATAATAATCTTAACAGTATTTCTCCTTTGAAAGCTGTCAATAATGCTATAATGATGGCGTCTTCTTATACAGCGGACTTTGAAGCCTTTATGCGGTTGTTTGAACAATGTCTGGAAGAGAATATCAGAAGTTGCGCTCACGACTTGGTAATGGATTGTTCTCCTTTGTTTACATTGTTGTTTTCGGATGCCACGAAGTCGGGAAAGGATATCAGTAAGGGAGGAGCGAAGTATGCTTATCATGGAATGTTAGTGGTCGGTTTGCCTAATACCATCAATGCTTTGCTTAATATAAAGGAACTGGTGTTTAAGCAAAAGTTACTTACTCTTAAAGAGTGCAAGGACGTGATAGAGCATAATTTTGAAAACGCGGCGGATCTTAGGGGCTTGCTTCAGTCGCAACCTCTCAAGTTTGGGAAAGTTGATGACAGTGTTTTGCGATTAACTAATCGGGTGAGTGATAAAATTGAATCAGTTGTTTCGAATATTCGCATCAATGGAAGGCGGGCAAAAGTGGGGTTTAGCTCACCCAACTATATTTCTCAAGCATTTGATATAGAAGCGTCTATGGATGGGCGTCGTTCGGGTGAACCTCTCTCTACGCATATATCGCCGGTTGGGAAAAATATTGATATTGTGGAGGTTATCAACTTTGCGTCTTTGATGAATTATGAGGGTTGTCGTATCAATGGAAATGTGGTGGACTTTATTATACCTGCGGCTTTTAATAGGCATGTGGATAAATTGAGCGAACTGTTGAATGACAGTGTGCAGCGTGGATTATACGAACTTCAGTTGAATGTGTTGGACAAAAATACATTAATTGATGCACGAAATCATCCGGAAAAGTATCCTAACTTAGTTGTTCGTGTATGGGGATTTAGCGCATATTTTAATGAACTTCCGGATGAATATAAAGTAAACCTAATAAATCGGGCAGAGGCGTATGAGTGCTGAACGGCAATTATTGGTAACAGCTGTTCAAAGAATGACTTTAGATGATGGAAGCGGTTTACGTACAACTGTGTTTTTTAAAGGGTGTCCTCTTAAGTGTCCTTGGTGCTGCAATCCGGAGACTCAATCCAGCAAACCTGAAACTTTTTACAATGAAGAAAGATGTGCAGTTTTTAAGGGGAGTAAATATTGTGGTAGTTGTAATGATGTTTTTAATTTGGAAAACACTTGTCCTTTTGGTGCGAGGGAATCTGTGGGCGAATGGTTTGCTTTGGATCAACTTAAAGCCAAAATTGAAGCGAGTGGGTATCGGAGGGTCACCTTCTCCGGAGGTGAGCCTTTGTTACAAGGTGAAAGTCTCTGTGCATTGATAAGAAGCTTGAAAGAGGAAGAATATAATATAGCAGTGGAAACCGCACTTTCTGTCCCCCCTCTTGCAGAAATGTTCCAGTGGGTGGATGAATGGATTGTTGATTTGAAATTTCAATCTCCTTATTATACTTTTTTCCCTACTATAAAATTATCTAATGCAACTTACCGATTGGTTGTATTTGCAGAACTGCTAGATAATATCGATTGGCTATCTTGGCTTGTCGAACAATTAAAGAACTATTCTGTAAACTCTATAGAATTATTGAGCTATCATACGTTGGGACACGCAAAATATCAACGATTGAAACGTTGCTTCTCAACATTTACGACTCCGACAGCAGAGGATATTTCAAGAATATCATCCGCACTTGTTGAAGCTGGTATAAAAACAAGATATTTACATATATGAAACAGTATGATTATTTGATAGTGGGTTCCGGACTTTTTGGATCCACTTTTGCCTGTATGGCTAAACGACAAGGTAAGAAATGTTTGGTCATTGATAAGCGTCCACAGCTGGGTGGCAATCTTTATTGTGAAAATATAGAAGGAATAAATGTTCACCAATATGGAGCGCATATCTTTCATACTTCAAACAAAGAAGTGTGGGATTTTGTCAACTCTATAGTGGAGTTTAACCGATATACCAATTCACCGGTGGCTAATTATAAAGGCAAACTTTATAATCTTCCCTTTAATATGAATACCTTCTATCAGATGTGGGGCGTGACAACTCCTCTTGAAGCTGAAGCTAAATTGGAGGAACAGCGGACGGAAGCAAAAGTTGCTCTTAATGGTCGTGAACCTGAAAATTTGGAAGAACAGGCGCAGCTTCTTATTGGAAAAGATATTTATGAAATACTCATCAAGGGATATACTGAAAAACAATGGGGACGATCTTGTACAGAATTGCCTGCTTTTATCATTCGTAGATTGCCGGTACGTATGGTATTCGATAATAACTATTTTAATGACAAATATCAAGGAATTCCAATCGGTGGCTATAATAAACTGATTGCTGGTCTATTGAATGGTGTAGAGTGTCGTCTGAATTGTGATTTTGGGGAGAATCGTGAAGAACTGACAGCTCTTGCCGATAAGATTGTTTATACAGGTGCGATAGATGAGTTCTATGGTTATCGTTTGGGGCGTTTGCAATATCGCACCGTATCTTTTGAAACAGAGATCTATGATACTGCCAACTATCAAGGTAATGCTGTAGTGAATTATACTGACCGAGGAGTACCCTATACTCGTATCATTGAGCATAAACATTTTGAGATGTTTGGTCAGCAACTTTTGGATTGTCCGAAAACTGTAGTTAGCAAAGAGTATTCTACAGAATGGAAACCTGGTATGGAGCCCTATTATCCAGTAAATGATACTCTAAATAATGATTTAGCCGATAAATATCGTGCATTAGCAGCTCACGAAAAAGATATCATCTTTGGAGGTCGATTGGCTGAATACAAATATTATGATATGGCTCCTATTGTGAAAAGGGTTTTTGAAATAGTTAAATCACAAGGTTTATAAAATGAAGAAATACATACTTATTATTAAAACTATAACAAATGATAAACTTAGTAAATCTTTAATAGGTGGTGGAGCAAGTGTTAAGGCTCCTCAAGATATACATAAAATTGCTTTACAAAATGGTTATGAAGAATATCCTATCATTTTGAGAGGGTATAAGAATAAGCTACTTTTTATTGTTGTTTTATTCCTAAAAATGATTCGTCTTGCTATCAATTTACCTAATGGTGCAACATTGTTGATTCAGTATCCAAGTTTAAATCCTAAAATGCTTTATTTTATTCTTCCTTTCTTGAAAAAAAAATATCTGATAACATTGTTGCATGATATTAATTCTGTAAGAGAAAAAGGGGAGCTATCGGGCTTTGAGAATAAGGTTTTGTCAAATTTTGATGAAATAATTGTGCATACACCTGAAATGCAAACTTATTTTGAGCAGCGATTGAGACCGGGTATTAAATATCATTATTTAGGTTGTTTCCCTTATATTGCAGTCCCAGATAAAGAAGCACGTCAGTTAAGTAAGCAGGTTTGTTTCGCAGGTAATATAGATAAGAGCGTGTTTTTTAGTGATTTTGTTTTTGAGAATAAAGATTTAGATCTTATAGTATATGGTTCTTGTTCCTCAAATAATGCTATGAAGAATAAATATGAGTATAAAGGAGTTTTTAAGCCTGATATAATTGGTCACTTAGAAGGGAGTTGGGGACTTGTTTGGGACGGAGATTCCACAGAAACCTGCTCTGGTACATGGGGGAGTTATCTTAAAATTATTGCACCTCATAAATTTTCGTTATATGTGTTAGCTGGATTACCATTAATAGTATGGAAGGATTCGGCGATGGCGAAATTGGTAGAGATGAAGAATATTGGTATTACCGTGACATCGCTTTCAGAGATTTCTGCTAGAATTTCTGCTGTTTCAGATAATGATTATAAAGAATATTGTGCTAATATTCTAAAATTCCAGCCAGTTCTATTGAAGGGTGAAAATGTGTGTTTGTAGAACATTGGGTATTATAGCCATATAGGAATGCATAATTTCTGTCTCTTATACACATCTCCGAGCCCACGAGACCATGGCTAA
>NZ_JAJKHN010000133.1:0-10350 GCF_020982715.1 Bacteroides sp. 1_1_30 | reverse complement strand
TAAGTCCGGTTCGGGGGCGAGCATTTGGAAACCTACCATAGAAATATGATAAGGCGCTGGGTGCTTAGCCTACACAAGACGGCCAGAAAATTCTGGGCATCGGTCGGTGTCGTCACCCAGGAGATACAGGACATCATCGGTTCGGAAATCGTCAAGGAGGCCATCATCAACAACTCCGATGTGGTGATGCTGCTTGACCAGAGCAAGTTCCGTGAACGCTTTGACACCATCAAGGCGATACTCGGACTGACCGATGTGGAGTGCAAGAAGATTTTCACCATCAACCGGCTGGAGAACAAGGAGGGACGCAGTTTCTTCCGCGAGGTGTTTATCCGCCGGGGGACGACCAGCGGTGTGTACGGTGTGGAGGAACCGCGTGAATGCTATATGACCTACACCACCGAGCGGTCGGAAAAGGAAGCCCTGAAACTCTACAAGAAAGAGCTGCAATGCAGTCACCAGGAGGCTATCGAGGCCTACTGCCGGGACTGGAATGCCAGCGGCATTGACAAGTCCCTGCCTTTCGCCCGGAAGGTCAACGAGGCGGGACGGGTATTGAACTTAACGACAAAATCATAGCCATCATGAAAAAAGAAAGGATTCTGATTGACCTGTCTCTCGGTTTCGGCCTGGCTGAAATGGGATTCGAAAGCTGCCTGACAAGGGAGGATGTCAGCATTGACCATCCGGAACTCAACCGCCTCACCATCCGTGATTTCTGTATGCTGTCCAGGGAACGGCTGCTCTCGGACTACGGTCTGGCACCGGAAAAGGTGTCGGCCATCGAACGGCTGCTGGCGCAGTA
Organism: Bacteroides sp. 1_1_30; assembly: GCF_020982715.1. Classification (NCBI taxonomy): domain Bacteria; kingdom Pseudomonadati; phylum Bacteroidota; class Bacteroidia; order Bacteroidales; family Bacteroidaceae; genus Bacteroides; species Bacteroides sp. 1_1_30. Next base: position 9,545 of record NZ_JAJKHN010000133.1, on the reverse strand, counting down.
TTCCCTCCGGCTGGGTATGCCGGAAGCTGAACTCGACGCATACCTGGACCTCTATTACAGAGACACCCCTAGAGAAAAGGAGTTCTACGACCTGTGCGACAGCATGAATCGAAAGCCGCTCTTCGACGAAGAGCGATTCCGTGGGGAACTGAGAAGGGAACTGAACAGCAGCCCGCTGAGCGGCAACAGACTGAACGACCTGGGATGGCAACGCTACCACACCATACGTGAGGCCTATCTGGGCCAGCCCTGGTACATGAGATGGTTCTGTTCCTCCAAAACACGGATGAAAAGAGCCATCGGAGATGCCTTCACCATTCATGAGATGTTCTGCCGGCTGGTGACGGAAAACTGCCTTGAAACCGAACGGTGGCATTTCGAGCAGAGGGAAATGAACAAGATAACAGAGAGATAAAAAGATAAGATGATGAAACGACTGTCGTATGTCCTGATTGTATTTGCGCTCACTTTCGTGCAGCGTATCCATGCCCAGTACTACAGCGTGAACTATGACGCGCGTACCGTAGCGGCCATGGCTGCCGCCTTCGGTACGGAGGCCGTGGCCGAAAGCTACTACCGGGAGCAGGTCGATGACATCCTGAAGCACTACACGGCAGCGGAGGTGGCAGCAGCGGGAATCTTTGCCTCCAAATTTTTGGAGTACAAGGCCCTGTCTGACCTCGGCATCTGGAGTAGCAGTACGGAGAATTACTACTACCGGCGCATCTATCACATGGTGGCGGAGAAGATCATGCCCAAAATCTGGGTAGTGGCCAAACTGATGCTGCGCTCGCCACAGACCGCCATCCACTGGGGCAGTTACCTGATGAAAGTCTGTGACGATACCAAGAACCTGTGCATGCAGTTCGAGAGCATCGTGACCAACAGTTCACTGAGTTTCAAGGACATCGTCTTTCTGGAAATCAACCGGGAGGTAGCCACCCTGCTGAACCTTTCGGAACTGGGAGGTGTCCGGTGGGAACAACTGATGGACAACCTGGCCCGCGTGCCGGAGAACTTCACCAAGGAGCACCTTGCAGGTGATCTTGACAAGCTGTATGAAATGGGTGTGGGACTGGCTACCTCCGGGGTGGAAAACCTCGGAGACGCCCTGCTGCAAACCAGCGCGTTCCACAACCTGATAGGCGGAAAAATCAGCGAAATAGGCAATCTGTACGAACACTACGGAGACCTGTTCGAACAGGCGGAAAACGGCGTGGGCGATCTGCTGCTGGATATGGTGGGCGGTGCGGACAACGTGGCCGGATTGTTCGACTTCGACAACTATGACCTCACGTCCTGGATGACGGATTATCTGGACGAAGGGATGGGAAACTACTACACGCAACGGTGGTACATCGCCCGGCGCGAACAGGGAAGCGTTGCGCTGTGCGACTACTATCCGCCGACGGACGACAACAGCATACTGAACGGAAGTGCCTGGACCCGCTTCCAGACGGGTGACGCGAACTTCTACCCCAACGCCTCGCAACGGGAACAGGCCCTTGCCAACTCGGAACGCCATGCCGGATGGTCGAGAAGCCGGGTGCAGCAGCTCAACGGCAGCAACGACGGAAACACCTACAGCATCAGCTATCGGATGCAGTCCTACATCATCAAGAAAGGCAAGAAGCAGACGAAAAAGGCGTATGCCTACGAAATACACGTGACCCAAAGCTGGAATCGTGAAACCGTGGTGTATGAAGAAGTGTTCGATTCGTATTCGATGGATCTGAACACCTTCAAGGCACAGCTGAACGCGCGTCTCTCGGAGTTCAACGACAACGAGGAGGGCTACGTGTACTACATCGCATCCGATGGCCGCAACTACTATCAGGCAACGGACGCAGGGAAGCTGCAGGGATGTGAGAGCGTCACCATCAGTGTGACCTGTTCGGACGGAGCCACCTTGGGACAAGGCTCGACACAGTACAAGTGCCGCAAGTGCGGAAGCTCACTGAACGCCCATTCAAAAGAATGTGTCATGCAGACCACCGTCACGGAGAACGAGCTGGACTTCTCGGAACTCGACGCCCTGATACAGGAGGTGGACAGTCGGGTGGCCGCGCTGGAATCGCAGGTCATCACCCTGGAACGAGAGAACGAAGACCTGCTGAAGAAAATCGCCGGGGCGAGCGTGGAGGATGCCGCCAGATACCGCCAGCAGTACAATGCCAACCGGAAACGGATAGAGGAACTGGAAAGCGAACTGGCAGCATGGCGGAAAAAGCAGCAGGACTACAAGGCTGCCCGGGAAGAAGCGGCCGGTGACAACAGCGTGCCGACTGATGACTACTACCGCCTGCCAGCCATCATGCAGGACTGCAGGGCGGCTTACAGCCTCACGTGGAAAGGCGGCGGGTCCTGGAACGGCTATACGTTCGTCCGCAAGGCGACCATGCCGAACATCAACGGTGAAATCACGTTCAGCGCGACTCTCTCAATCGCCCGCAAACCAAAGTACTTCCTCGGTATCAAGATACACAGGGCCATCATCCAGATAAGCTGGGAACTGACCTCGTCGTACACGGACACGCATGTCGCCGACGTACTGACATTCGATGCAAGTCTGTCGGGCGAGGAAAAGACGCGGATGGTGAACGATCGCATTTCGGAAATAGCCCGGGAGCATCCCGACTGTAAAATCACGACGGAATATGCCCGTAACGAGCCGATGGAAGAGGAACCTGCCGGTGACGTGTACCACCTGCTTTGGTCAAGCGACCGCCTGGAAATCGCCCGGGAGGTGGACAGCCGTATCACAAAGATATATGCTGATCTTGTATCGCTGGAAAAGATGATGCACTACAAGCGGAGCATCATCGACGTGCTGAAGGACGTGCTGCCGGAACTTGACACGGACGAGGGACGCAGACTCACGCTCGTGGAAGAATGCCATGACCGGTGGGTGGAGAACGCACGGGTATCCCGCAGCGGACGAAGCGGAAGAAAGGAGGTACAGCCATGAAACGCATACTACTGACCGCCCTGATGCTGCTCGCCCTGATGTCCGGTAAGCTCCGAGCACAGGTGACCTTCGACATCGTATCGGTGGAAGCCTACATCCATGATCACAAAAAGCAGCGCAGCCTGTTGCTTGCCCGTAGCACGCTGGAGTACAGCAACAAGCTGCTGCATGAATACAGCCGTGAAGAAGTGGGCGGCTACAAGGAGCTGAATGTCGATCTCGACCGCTACACCCGTGCCTTTGACGTCATCGACGTGATGTACCAGTCCCTGCGCACGGTACTGAACGTGAAGGACACCTACCGGACGGTAAGTGACCGTATCGGTGACTACAAGACCATGCTGGAAACCTTTCACGAGAAAGTGCTGAAACGCGGGAAAGCGGAAGCGTCGGACCTGCTGATCATCACCGTCAACGAGAAGGCGATACGGAATATCGCCCGTGAAGGCGAACACCTCTACAAATCGGTGAGCGACCTCGTACTGTATGCCACGGGAGCGGCAGCCTGCTCGACTAATGACCTGCTGATGGTGCTGGAGAACGTGAACCGGTCTCTGGACAGTATCGAACGGCATCTGAACCGGGCCTACATGGAGACATGGCGTTACATACAGGTCCGCATCGGCTATTGGAAAGCGAAGATTTACCGGGAACGTACCAAACGCAAAATTGTCGAAGGGGCTTTCGGACGGTGGCGCGGTGCAGGACGACTGGATTATTAACGAACGATAAAAGGGAAAAGAAATGAAACGAACATTGCTACTGATGACGACCGCCCTGCTTGCCGCAGCCACGGTCAGGGCGCAGTCCGTGACCTACAACCACGATGCACCGAAACGGAACCAGATTACGGTGATGGAAACAGGCACGGGCGCACTCACGCCTGAATTTTACTACACGCTGCTTCACCGTAAGTACAAGAAATCGGCAGCTGCCAAAAACAAGCTGTCGTTCCGCACACTGGCCGGGGTGAACCTCTACAACCAGACGGATGAAGCGGAGGAAATAGACTCGGCACTGGTGAGCCGGGCGAAAATCGAGGCCCTGAATGTGGCCGACCACCAGATAGACCTGGCATGGCTGGCCGAGGGTGACAAGGTCAAAGGACAGATGGACAGGCTCGAACGAAATATCGACCGTATCATTCCCTCCGGCGGCACACCGGAAGACCGGGCGCGGTGGACGGAATACTACCGCATCTACCAGTGTGCACTTACGGCAACCCGCGAGGCCTATATGCCCAATGCGCAGCGGAAGAAGGAATACCTGCGCATCTACGAGGATGTGGCAAGGCAGAACGAGATTCTCATCGGCTACCTTGCCCGGAGACGGAATGCAACCCGGACAGAAACTCTGCTGAATGCCACTGCCGGGCACACTCTGGACAAGGGAAGCATCGTCCGTGATGCAGTGAGCAGATGGAACGAATCGCGCTTTGCCGCATCCGGATCGCAGTCCGGAGGAAACGGTGACATCGGTGAGGGAGACGAAACGGTAAACAGAAACTAAAAACGAACATACTTATGGCTGATGGAAATATACTCTCGGATTTCGGTATCAACATTCTGGAAGAAGAGATAGACGACGTGATTTTTCAGACCAACGAGTTCCTGACCGATGCGACCTTCACCGGCTCGCAGGGACCTTTCTGGTGGATCCTGCAGATGTGCATGGCACTGGCCGCCCTGTTCGCCATCGTGATGGCAGCGGGCATGGCCTACAAGATGATGGTGAAGCACGAGCCGCTGGACGTGATGAAACTGTTCCGCCCGCTGGCCGTTTCAATCATCCTCTGCTGGTGGTATCCGCCGGCAGATACCGGCATGGCAGGCAGCGGAAGCAGCTGGTGCTTCCTGGACTTCCTGTCCTACATACCGAATTGCATCGGCTCGTACACGCATGACCTCTACGAAGCGGAAGCCACCCAGATAGCGGACAAGTTCGAGGAGGTGCAACAGCTCATCCATGTGCGCGACACGATGTACAACAGCCTGCAGGCACAGGCGGATGTAGCCCACACAGGGACATCCGATCCCAATCTGATAGAGGCCACCATGGAGCAGACGGGCGTGGACGAGGTGACGAAAATGGAGAAAGACGCGGCCGAACTGTGGTTCACCTCGCTGACGGCAGGTGTCATCGTGGGCATCGACAAGATCATCATGCTCATCGCCCTGATCGTCTATCGCATCGGCTGGTGGGCTACTAACCTACTAAACACATTATCACATTATAAATAAGCGAATTAATTCTTACTTTATTAGAATGGATAACAAAAAAGCAACAATGATATAATTTATTTGTACGTTGTAGCAAATGCTCTCATTTGAATATAAACAAATGTACGCATTAATGGAGATAATGCAGAAAAACCATGAAGCATATACGACTCACTGCCACTCTCCATTTGTAGATGTGTGAAAGTAACAATCCATTAATGGACAATAGGGTATATAAAGGACAGATTTCCCGTATATTCGTCTCCTTATTCCTGAATTATGAGCGTAAGTCACATAATTATGGAGAGATATCCACCCTTTAATGGGGAGAGCTGTCGGCAAATATTTGATGGAAATGCCCCGAAAATCACAGGAGAATAGCCATACAATGGGCTGATACACAATAATTATTGGATAAACGTGGTCTGCTCCTGCAAACAGCAAGTTGTCTTTTCGTTAAACGAAAACAGGACGGTTTAACGGCGGAAACGCCGCCAAACCGCCTCCCCCCAAAAAGCTCCGGAGTCGGCTTTGATTTTCCTTATGCCATCTCTATACATTTACTTTCCAATTACAGGATTTTTCTTGAATATCCCATAAATGAGCATATAATCCCTCATCTTTTAATAATTGTTCATGTGTCCCTTGTTCTATAATATTTCCACCATCTAAAACAATAATTTTATCAGCATCACTTATTGTTTTTAGTTTATGCGCTATAACTATAACAGTTCTACCTTGTATTAAAGAATTGATTGCATACTGTATTTCCACTTCATTTTCTGGATCTAAAGAAGCTGTTGCTTCATCTAATAAAATTACAGGAGCATCTTTTAATATAGCACGTGCAATTGAGATTCTCTGTTTTTCTCCTCCAGATAAGGTACATCCACCTTCACCTATCATTGTATCATATCCTTGAGGTAAATGTATTATAAAATCATGACATTGAGCTTTTTTAGCCGCCTCTATTATCTCATTATCTGTAGCATTCTCTTTACCAAATCGAATATTATTCTTTATGGTATCCTGAAATAAATATACGTCCTGAAATACCATTGAAATGCGTTGCATAAGTTTCTCAGGATCAATCTCTCGTATATTTTTGTTACCTAATAATATTACACCTTTATCAGGATCATAAAACCGAGCGCAAAGTTTCATCAATGTACTTTTTCCACTTCCAGAAGGCCCAACTATAGCAGTTAAAGAACCTTGTTTCATTGTAACACTTATATCATGTAGGATATATTTATCATTATACCCAAAAGATACATTTCTAAATATAATATCTCCTTGTTCCGGAGCATCTTGTGTTCCTGACATTTCTGGTTCATTTAGTAAATTCAAAATACGTTCACCTGCAATAGAATAATAACGGAATTCTGCAAGATTGATTAGTGCTAATGTTAGTGGGTCAAAAACTCTGGAGCCAACGATAAGGAACATCACAAAAATAGCAACAGAAAGTTTTCCTCCAATTAAAAGGTATGTACCACATAATATCATCAAAGTAAGTCCCATACGAAGAAGGGTTACAGACAACATGACAATAGGTCCAATCAGAGCTTCTGTTTTGATATTCGCACGTTTGAGATCATTAAATGCTTCCTGTAAACGGATGAACTTTATTCCAGTCATATTATATGCTTTGATAACACGTATACCTTGTAAATATTCTTCCATTCTGCTACTGGCACGTATTTTAGCCAGAATTTGAGTTTGCCCTAGTTTCTTTTGAATACTAGAAGTGAAAATAAGTATTAAAAAAGAAATAGGAAGGGATAAAAACATAGCAATAGACATCTGCCAATCTACGAACAATAAACCTAAAAAAGCAAAAATAGGCATGACCAGTGCACCAAGCAATTGAGGAAGATGGTGCGACATCCCTTGTTCTGTCATAGCAAAATCAGTTATTAACATGGAAGATAATTCTCCAGAATCTTTTTTATAAAGAAAACCTAATGACAACTTGCGTAAATGTTCGGCTAAAGCAATACGACCTTCTGCACTAATATTGTATGCTTCCCGGAAATTTGCATTATAGGATTTCTTTTCTCCAAAAATCATAAAAATTATGTATACAAACATTATCACAATCAGCCCCCATAATTTAGATATGTTTAGAGGAGTTCCAGTTCCATCAAAAGCTTTAAAAAGGGTATTTATAACTTCTATTGAAAGACAAAAGGGAACTATATTTATAAAGTTTGCAAGCATTGTATACCCCACAGGCTTGTATAAACGTTTGGTTTGTCCTATAGTAATATGTTTTATAGCCTTTGTAATCATATTATTTCATTTTTTTAGATTTAACTTCCAGTTATGTGCATTTATATAAGCATTCCACATATTTTTATATATGCCTGTAGTAACATGAAGTTCGTCATGTCTTCCTTTTTGAACTAAACATCCTTCCTTAAAAACAAGAATTTGATGAGCAGAGGTGATAGAAGACAATCTATGAGCTATGATAATAACAGTTTTACCTTTTATTAACTTTTGTAAGGCCTGTTGTATTTTATATTCATTTTCTGGGTCAGCAAAAGCTGTTGCTTCATCTAATACTAAAATAGGAGAATTTCGTAAAATAGCCCTAGCTATACAAATTCGTTGTGCCTCTCCTCCAGAAAGAAAAACGCCTCTCTCTCCGACAATCGTATCATATCCTTTAGGAAGACTTCGAATAAAATCATCACATTGGGCAGCTTGAGCAGCTTGTATAACATCCGATAAACTAGCTTGAGTATTTCCTGCTGTAATATTGGCATATATGGTATCATTGAAAAGAAACGTATCTTGGAATACAAAAGACACGATCTCCAATAATTGGGGTGAGGAAATATTTTTTATGTTTATTCCCCCTATTAAAATCTCTCCAGAGGAAACATCCCAAAAGCGAGGAATGAGATTGGCTATTGTTGACTTCCCTGACCCAGAAGGTCCAACCAGAGCTGTTACTTCACCTTGTCGAGCGATAAAAGAGATATCCTTCAGCGCTTCTGTCTTTGTCATATTTTCTCTATCTTCGTAAGCAAAACTTACATTTCTGAATTCAATATCATACGTCTGAGGTATTTGAGGAACAACTGGTTCACATAGTTTTTTTTCCTCAAATATTTTGTCTATACGTTTTACTCCTTCATTAATTTCTACAGTTCCTGAAGCTAAAAATGCGAGTTTATATACAGGGGAAGCTACTCCGGGCCCCATCACGATGAAAAAAAGATAAATTGCAGCTAATGAGATGTTTTTAGGATCAGAGGTCATTATTAATATTCCTACAGGAAGAATAAACGTGACTATTGAATTCAACAGAATAATAAATGCAATTATACCATTTTGATAGTTATTACAGCATTTTAAAGCAAATGTTTTATACGCTTCGATTTCGGCATTGAACTGCCGAAAAGAACGTATACTTTGTCCAAATATCTTTATAATTGGCATACCTCTCACATATTGAACAGCTGAAGCACTCATGCGTTCTTGGACATCAAAATAGATTTTCGTAAGTGCAGTAGCTCTTTTCCCTACAAAATTAGAAAATTGCATTCCTATACTTAAAAGTATGCATAATAGAGCGGTGAATGCCATCCAACCATTTAAAGAAAAAAAGATAATAAACATAAAAGTTATGGTTGCAAACACATTCACCAAATCGGGAATAGTGTGAGCTATAAAATGCTCTATTTTTTCGACATTTTGTTCCATGATTTTCTTTATACAACCGATAGATGTCGAATTTAAATATCCCAAAGACAACTGACCTATATGCTCTGAAAGTTTTATTTTTAACCCATATAAAATACGAAAGGCGGCTATGTGAGATAACATTAATCCCGCATACAAAAATAGTACACCCACAATCAAAGCAATAAAAGCAAGCCACCCCCAACTGATCATTAGCTCAGAATCTATCGTAGATAAATCAGAAGCATGAACAAGCAATTCCTTTAATATTTCATATATAGACCAAAATGGTATAAGTATACATAATGCACTTATAGCGGAAAATAACCCGGAGAAAAGCAATAAACTTTTTTTTTCTCCCGCAATTTCCAGTAACCTAGATAATCCTTCTTTTTTCTTCATTATTTATTTAAATATATATTGTCGTAGTTAGACAAATATTTGTCACAATAATTACCAAGTAAAAAATAGCAAACAGCCATAATTCCTGATTCATATAAGCTGGAGTTTTTTTAGCATATTCTTCATATTCTTTCTTGAAATGTATCTGTCTCTTATACACATCTCCGAGCCCACGAGACCATGGCTAATCTCGTATGCCGTCGTGTGCTTGATAAAAAAAAGGGGGGGGGGGGGGGGGGGGGGGGGGGGGGGGGGGGGGG
>NZ_JAJKHN010000132.1:0-10429 GCF_020982715.1 Bacteroides sp. 1_1_30 | reverse complement strand
ACCTTGTGCTATGTACTCATCTTTACTCTGTAATATATCTCCCGAAATGTATTTTATCATATTGTTTCCGTTTTTCTATTGCTTATAATGGTTAGAAAGGAGCATCGTCAGATGCTATCTTTCGTTGTTAGCAACCTATTTGAAATAATTAATCATTTTATCGTTATTAGGAATATTCCCAGTATGCCACAAATGGATTTGTGACTTTATTACCTTCAATTTTTCCATAAACATATATACAGCCAGCCATGAAAACGGAAATATCTTTCATGCAAATTTCGTTGATTTGAAAAATGAAGCTATTTCCATCTTTAACCACTTTACCATCATTATCTAATCCCCATTGAATAGGCATTACGTTACCCCCAAACTTGATTGCACAATTTTTTTCAGGCATATCTTTTTCCGTACTCATTTCGTATATTGAATAAATTTCATCTATTTCGGGGTGTTTATATCTATCACTTTTACTTTGGCTACTTAATTCATGTTCAACCAACAACAATTTACAATCGGGATATGTGTTATATTCCAATGCAATATCAAAATCCGGAGTGAAAATAGATATTTGCTTGTTCGGATTTAGAGGGTTTTGAAATGTTAGATAAAAATAGAGATTATCTTTGTCCGATAAATACTTATCATCAAAACAAGCTGGAGCATTTCCACCAACCCAACCAAAGCAGTCTTTTTGGTATTCACCAATGCCGTAGTATATTGCATTTTCTCTTGTTTTAAGTATTCTTTCTATATCCATAATAACGATAATGATTTGATTGTTGCTAATGCGTTAATAACCACACCTCATAGTGTAGTTCCTAATCTCTATTATTCTCATATATTTACTACCTATTAGTTTCATATTATCAGTCCTTATCAATAGGAAATGAAAGTAAGTCATCAATCATTCTGCTTTGAATCTCGGTCACCCCATTTCCCCAAAGTAAAGCTAATCTTTTGATAGCTTTAACTCCCTGTTCTTGTAATTTGGGTGAGAGACGCCCAGTGATTTTTATTTGTCCAAAGGCAGTAGCGTAAGTCACCATGTCGCTTTGTGTCATATCCATTTCTTTCTTTGAAGCTAGTTTTTTAACCACTTCGGGGTCAAGACTTTCAACAGGAATATATTCCATGCCCCAGTCGTGTTCTATCAGATACTTGGGATAATCAAGAAAGTTGAGTTTGGGATTTTTTCTGATCGTTTCTTCAAGAGAATCTAACGTATCACTTCCCTCATCGCTACCAAAAGGTGCTTCTTCGTCTACGCAATCATAATAGAGTTCTTCCGTGAAGTGTTCGGTAAATCGGGGATGAGAAGTTTTGGGGTGCAAACCATATTCTTCGGAATCAATATAAAATCTGTGCATGAAGTCGAAGTTGGCATCTTCTACATATCCTTTTTTCTTTTTCGAGTGAATAAGTTTCTCTGCTTGTTTCAGGCATTCTTCTTCTGTATCGAAGTCTTTGATTTCAAATTTACCGATACTGTCGAACTTACCATAGTTTACAGCAAAATCACAGCCACTATAATCAATCCACCAAAATTTATGAGATTTCTCATCTTTATAAATAAATGCTCTTTTCATAATATTGTGTGTTTATTGTTGGGAGAGAGTAATGTCTCTACTATACACAAAAGTAGGAAAACTGTTGAGTTATCACCTATATGTCTTCGTATTTCTTCTGTATTTTTACAAAATAAGTCTTGTTTATTCATTTTTTACTATTTTTTCGAGAAAACAGCAAAAAAGTTTGAGTTACGCAAAAAGGTTGCGCACCACTACGCCTATCTTTGTCGAAGAAATAAGAAAACAGGTCAAGTACGGGTTACTTCAACACACTCTTTAAGGTAGAACATTACCAGTACGATTATCTGTTTTCCTGTTTCGTAAAGGGGCAGTAGCTCAGTGGGTAGAGACGGTCGTCGGTTCGACTCCAGCCTGCTCCACAAAAAAACAAATATAGAGGTAGGACAGTAGCTTCGGGATTATCTGAAATGAGGTCAACCGGGGCTTACTTCTTAACGGTGGATATTGCTGGTTCGAATCCGGCCTGTTCTACCTCTTTTTATCAACTTAAGGTCAAGGAAGACTTACTTCAACACTGCAGGAATGCTCCATTGATTCACAGTCTTCCGATTACCTTACTTAAAACACAATGTATGAAAAAAGATTAGTTGAAAGTACCTATCAGTCTAATTGTTGATCTCTATTGAAACGATACAGGTATCTCCGGATGCTTGCTTTGTAGATTGAAGTGCTGTTTGTTATTGTTATCAATATCGTATATCCGCGTGTTTATTATCTTTTCTTGATTTAAATTTGCCTTTTTCCTGTCATATCCGTAACTTTGTAAACTAAAGAATCCTATATGAATCAGGAGTTATTAGTAACAAAGCCGATACAATTCTATTCTTCGTAGATGCGCTTTCGGTGGTAAGAATTAGGATAGCCGGGAAACGAATTGTCAGGCTATTGAGAAAGAATGTACGATTAAGAATACAAACTAAAAATAGTGGCATAAATGATAACTTCCTGTATAGCAATAATATTCGGTTTTCGCTTTTTCGGCAGAGGATTGCATGAAATCTCCGGGGAAGAAATGGTAATTATTGCATTTTTCATGTTGTTTCTGTTTGTTCCGTGCCTGTGGCTTGTCAGGTATTTAAAAGATGACGAAATAGATTCAAACAGACAGGATAAGCTGGTGGAGATACATATTGCCCTGACCATCGTTCTGACTGTTGCGGGTGGTGTCTTTTCCCGGATGTCCGTACTTGTCAATAAGTGGATAGACGAACAACCGTTCATTGTTGCAGCTTACATAGCGTTGGCACTTAGTGTTTTTGGTGTCGTTATCGGCAAAGCTATTGATTTATGGGTATATTATTTGAAGAAAAGAATATTCTAAAACAGTATGATAGAGTACATGAATATTCCGGTTTTGGTTTGTGTCTCCCTGTTAGGGGTGGGGGCTTTTGTTATGATAGTAGGCTCGCTATTGAAAAAGCAGTGGGCTACGGATGGGAAAAAGACTTCGTTATCCATTTACCTTTTATATCTTTTCGCAATGTCAGGTTCCGGCTGGACATGGTACAATAGCATACATAAAGCCCGTGCGTTGGCAGAAGGCAATCGATACACTTTAGCCACTTATGAAAAAGTGTCGGGTGTCATTAAAGGGGGACATAAGGTACGCCAGTTCGGTTTTTATGTGGATGGGGTGAAATATAATACTACAACGACATATCCCAAATTTTTGGGTGTCAGCAATCCTTTGCGCATCATAGTGAGGTATGCCGTCAGCAACCCTGAATACAATAAGGCTTTGGGGGACGAGTTTGTCCCCACATGGGTACTGTCCCCACCGGAAAGAGGTTGGAAACAATACCCGCCTGCTATTCATTGGGAAGGTGCTGTGCTGGATTCTGTTTATATGCAATCATTACAGGGTAATAATTAAACCGATGACGGTAAGTGCCGTATATACGCAGTTGATATAAAATGCAGCCATCAACAGCCAGGGGATATATTCCGACTTTTTGAATAAAGATGCAGGCTGGATGATTAGCAAAGTAAGAAAAAGAACAATGCTAAAACCGACCTGACTCATCAGCAACCATTGCGGATATTCCGTAATGACAGCCGCAGACCATGCTTGGAGCAAGGGAGTTATATTTTGCAGAAATACGTGAGCCGCAAAATATCCTAGAGAAGAAATGGCTTCTTTCCTCTGCCGTAGGAGCACATTGATAGTATAAACGCCTATTCCGGCTTGTCCCAGCAGTATGGATAACTGAAAAAAGTCGAAAATCCAATAGATGGGATTGCTGGTAGTGCCATCGTTGGCAAAATAATCATAGAAACAGAGTGAGGACACGCAACTTGCTGCGACCAATCCTGCACAGATAAATGAAATGATTCTTATATTCATTGTATTCAGCATAATAAATCGGAACTAAAGCCCTGTACTTACTTTCTTTTTACACCTTTCCCGATAATTGAATCCGCAGCTACGCATCCTTGCGAACGGCTGTCAATCGAGCCGCCCCTGTAATCCCCCGCAACGAAGTAGCTGCCCGCCGGGACGACAACCGCAGTCGTGGTAGCCGTTGCCGAATCTATGGGTACAACGCTTTTACAGATGTTCACCTTCATGCCATTGGGCAGACTTTCGCAATACTCTTCACATTCATCTTCTTCATAGAAAAGTTTCCGTATGAATACCCATTCACACTTTTTGCCGTTCACGATACATTGCTGATCCTGAAAGCGGACAGTATCGCCCGGTAGTCCGACAATTCGTTTAAATGCCCTTTCCTGAAAGCCGGGAATGTATGAATGATATGCGATTACGTCCCCATAAGTCAGAGAATCCACCGGAATAAGATTTACTATTTCACCCACTTGATAGTTCGGGTACATTCCGGCACTGGTCAATTCAACTTTTGGGTTACATGCCGCCAATATCAATAGCATGACAAGCAAATACAATAACTTTTTCATAAGATTGATTTCATTCATCCAGAAAATCATCATTACTTAGATAATACTCAATAGCCTTTATACAATCTTTGTATAATGTTTTGGGATTCAATTTATATTGAAAGCTCAATATATCCTTAAATGTTTCAACATCGACCAACGAACTCATGCCCAAATCGTATGCTTGTTTGGGGACTTCACCATCTTCTGTTTCCACATATCCATCCTCTTCTTCCGATTCAATGACTAAATATTTGCCATTCTCCAAGTTCTCTGTTTCAATAACACTTTTTGAGCAATAGATATAAGCGTCACATGGTATTGCTTTATAAGCATTGATTAAATCTCCGATAGTTCCAAATTCTTTCATATATACTAATATTAATACATTATTTTTTTTCTTTCAGATACTTTTCCAATGCAATATACACTTCTTTCCGATAACTGACAAAAATAGTTTTATCTGTTTGGGACGAATTTTTCTTTTTCCCGTCATAGTGCGGAATATTGGATAAAAACAGGCTATACGAGAAAATCATGTTCTCCTCTATTTTACGGGAAGGTTTGAATGACTTGGCAGGTATGTAAGAATAAATACCCTCTTTACAACGGTAGGGCTTATACATTTGCACAACTCCCCACGAGTTTATCTCATCCACCTGGATGCTTCTTTTCCCGAACAGGCTTCGTGCTTCTATTCTATCTTCGCAAAGCAAAATCTTACTGGGTAGTGCCCAACAGATTAACAGGATAGACAAAGATATGGGCAACAGGAAAATAAAGAGGACTTTATTCTCACTTAAATTGGCTACACATAAAAAGTAGATCATAAATGCACAGAATATACTACATATGACAACTCCTGCCCAAACAAACTTATTTGTAGGGTAAATCCAGAATATCTTTTTCCCGGAATCCTTATCTCTCATTTTATCATTATTCTTTTATATTCTCCTTATACCCTCTAAGGCACTATATCGTAAATGGTCTGATCGTTATTCTTGAAAATGGTTTGTTCAATCAATTTTCCAACATGAACGATGCTGTCAATATCCGCATTGACTTTCAGGCTTAGAACCGGAGCAAATTTCACATGATCGTAATCTATGGGCGTGTTGTTATAGGTCGTTTCGATAATTGGGTAATTATGCTCTTTGGCAAACTGCTTCAATGTATCCAGATAGGGAAGTTGGTCTTTGCTCATGGCTTCAAAATCAATGTAGAACTTTCCGTTATCTAGCATGAAATAGATACAATTCACACCATTGGCACAGATACCCGTAAAATCATATTCCGTTCGTCCTGCCTGTACGTTTTTCAGCACGCCCGACAACTTATCCATTGTAATCTGTGCGGCTACCGGAATATAAGGATTTATACTCTCACTCTGCGTAGCTCGCTTGTTTCCATATCCACATCCCAGTAAACTCAGAATAGAGGCAAGTATTCCCATCGTTATTATTTTAAAGTGTTTCATATTCAAATTACTTTTATGATTTCATCTATTTCATTGAAGTAGACTGCAAATATACGTTATGTGCTTCAATCCTATACTCTGATTTTTATCATATATATTCTGATAACGTCTGGTGGCTAATCGACCATCAGGGCGATTCATCCGCTTGTTTTCTGTATTATTTTATTTCTAAACAATATGTATGACACCAATAAACAAAGTAAAAATGGTATTGTAGTATCATACAAGCACATTGTTCCAGAAAATAAAATCATCAAAATAGGGATAAGAAAAAATGATAGAGAACTATACAGTATACTGTTTCTAACTCTTGCAAAGCAGTTCAAGAACAAAGTGATTGCTCCGATAGATAATGCCAAAATTCCCAAAATTGACCAAGCCAATGCCATGCCTCTATAAGAAGTATCCATATCTGGTACAGGTTTTATGTTTTGAGTCCTTAGCCAAAGAATACCCGTGGTACACAATAGACTAATACATAATATTCCAAACCATATTTTCAATAAGAGTTTGATTATATAGTATTTCTGTTTCATTTTTCGTTTATTTATTATCAAGTTAATGTCCGGTGGCAGCATTTTAATTCAAGCTATCTTTCATCATTATTCGTAGTTGTTTTTGTGTAGGTAATGTTTTCCATCCTTTATCTGGTGCTTTTAGAGTAAACCAAGATGGTACGCTGTCTAATATAAGATGTCGGTCGGGGGCTTTGGCTAAGAATGTTACAAAGTAACGGGTTCCGATTGGAGTGTTTTTACTCTCGGCAAATGATATAAAAAAACTTCCTTCATATAAAGTCTTATTATATATAAATTCATATTTTGCACTTTGCCCTCTATAAGCAGAACCGTATTTGACAAGAGTTACGATAGAATATATGCCATCTTTTCTTACATTGTTATTTCTAATTGTTGAGACAGCATACAATAGAATGAATACTACAATAGGGATTATAAATTTTAAAATCTTGGTTTGCTTAATCATATTTATTGCTATTCTATATACTTTCATTTTTTTACTCTGTTGGTAATGTTCGGCAAATAATCGAATATTAAGGTGCTTTATCTGTTTGTTAGCAATCTATTTCATTTCCATTTAATGATTCTATATCTCCTAATGCTTTATATTCCCTGTCCAAATCTTCTTTTGTGAATAGGTAATAGTTATCCTCAAATCTTGGCATATCATAGCCTTTTACAAAAGATAAGAAAGAGAATATTTTTGCATCTATATCTATACCTTGATTACCCTTGTTGTCCAAAGTAAATAATAGATTATCAGCTTTCATCGAAACTCTATTTCTAATGCCTTCTACATTATATTCTTCGTTATCAGGTAACTCTTTAAGTATCTGATAGAAGTTTATTATCTGTTGTTTTACTTTCATTCTTAATTTGATTAGTGATATGCTAATGCTTGACAGCGTGCCGCTTTAAGCGGTATGCTGTTTGTTAGTAACCCATTTCACCATTCTTCAAAGTTCTCTTCTATAAAAACTTCAAGTGATGAAGCTAAAATTTCATTCTCTCCATTATCATGATAAAATATTAGCACTTCTCCTTTAGGATTAATCATAATTGGATTTCCTGCTCCATCATCTGCAACAGCATAGTTTTCTGAAGTTTCCGCATGAACTTCTCTCAAAGATTGAGTATAACCTACAACAGTTTCATTACCTTCAAAAGCAAAAATTTCAATGTCTGCCCAAGCACGACCAAAGTGTTTGATAAAATCAATATAGTCAGAACTAAACTTTACATTCAACACTTTTTCGGCTTGTTCTATTTGTTCGTCCGTAGCGGGAGTACCACGCATTTTATGTTTATTGAGAAATGTACTCAATCGTTCTATAAGTTTTTGTTTCATATTCTTCGCTATTTTTATGGTTACTAATGTCCGGCAGCGTTCCGCTTATTCAGTCGGTTAGCTATGTGTTATCGGTATCCAAATATTTTTATAATTAGTTTTTCATTATCAATATCATATTCAAATTTCCCAATCTTTTCAATTAAATCTTTCATTCTGGATAATTCGTTTATTGATTCAAAGGGGATAATGACATATTCTATATTCTTAGTCCTTATTGCCCCAGCTATGCCATCTGCTGTGTATTTCCCATTCCCAAGATAATCTGCAAGAAGTATATGCCAAAGAGTATCACACACAAGATCTTTTGCAAGGACTTCACTTGCAATGTACTTAATATCTGATTCTGCAATAGCTTTTAGTAACTTAGACCATTTGGCATTGCTCATATAACTACTTTTTAAAGTTACTGCTCTTTTAGTCATTTTATCATAGTTCTTCATCTATAATATGAAATTGGATTATTCTCATTATTTTAATACCGATAATGGCTGGCGAATAACTGATTGTTAGGGCAGTTCATTCGCTTGTTAGCAATAACTTATTATAATCCAAAATACCATTCCAAAAAAGAATTGAAGTCTTTCCATTGTGGAGACAACTTTCCATTCTGAAAATTGATTAGTTTCTCTCCCAATTCAATTTCAAGAACTTCTCCTGTATTACGGTTATAGAAAAAACCGCCTTCACCTTCAAAGCTATCAAGAGGTAAGTATTCGGAGGGAATGCCTAACACTGCTTGCCTTTCTATACCATAACTTAAATCATTAGAGTAAATTTTAAACCAACACACATTATAGATTTCGCCACATTGTCCTCGAAATGTTATTTCGGTAGTATTTAGATTAAACAGTGCAAAATCACTATTTAAATCAATTCCTAAATCAATCAAAGCCTTTTTATATGCTTTATCTTCTTTTTCTGAATATACACCTTGTTTATTCAAATAGTCTATCACTTTATTACTTAGCATGATTTGATGATATTTTATTTGTTTTACTTTATTGCTAATGTCAGTGGCTAACCGACTTTTTGGGGCGGTTAAGCCATTTGTTAATCGTTTTACAAAACCTCTAAGTCATTTATTTTTATCTTATTCTCATTTTTGAAACAAGAAAGCGAAAGAGTGAGGTCGCTTTGACCTTCTTCTTCACTCCATAGAGGAATGTATATATCTACCTGTTTATCGGAAATTTGATAGGACAATGCCAAATCAAACGCTTTTACAGGTAGAGGTATAATTGTACAACCGTATTCCTCTATAACTCGCCGTATATCTTGAATAGGCACACTATTAGCCAACATTAGATTATTTACGGCTTGATAGTCTTTACGGACTAAACAATATATAAATTCTTGTATTCGTTTTTTATATTCTTCTATACTTGCCATTGTTTTTAGCGATTAATGTTTGGCAGCGTTCCGCTTATTCAGTCGGTCTGCTGTTTGTTATCGGTTTTTAATATTATAGTGGCTACTTTTTTATTGCCTGCATATACATCTACGGATTCTATGGTATTTAAAACTTCATGAGGTGCATGATCAACCAGAAAAGCGACCAAGCAATCACTTACATATTTATCAGGCTCAAGAATAAACATTTTAATGCTCCATGCTGAAGGCTCCACTTGCGGTAAAACTGTAACAGCATAACACAACTCATAAGTCGGCAGATTTTTCAATCCGCCTTCTTCTGGTTTGAGCCAATATATTACTCCTTCCTTTTCCATTTTATTAAACCGATAATGTTTGGCGGATAATTGATCATTAGGGCAATTCATCTGTTTGTTACCGATAGATTAACTTCCCTAAAAATTTTCCTGATAGAACTCCTGTATTCTTCTCCATCAGGGACGATTTTTATGATTAAATAATCATCTGTTTTATCACTTTTTAGAAAATGCAAATTAACTCCATTGCTCAAGAATAAAACCTTTTCCTCTTGGTCTGATACTTCACCGACAATTTTTAGGCTATTCATGTATTCTGATTTTTCAAGCTCTTTAGCGTAAAACAATCCTAATCTATGTACATACTTGGGGAAATTTCTTAATAACCCGATATTGAAATTTAAAGAATCGTGTACATAATAATGATCTTTATTATCATATACAATCTCAAAAGTTGTCACTTTGTTTATGTTTATCGAAATAATTATTGAATCAGACTCAGGCGTTGTCCATATTTCTGTTGCCATCTTTTTAAATTCATTTATTTTAAAATCGGCATATGGATTAATATGTTTAATGCCACCTGACAACAAGTAGTCTTTAATTGTAATATCTAACGTTTTATCTTTCAAATTCATTTTTATTATTTTATGGCATTATTGGTAATGGGTTGCAGCTTGCCGCCGTTAGGCGGAGCAGGTGCATGTTATAAGCTAAATTTCGTATTCAATCTTGTAATCTTCATATACATTGAATACCGTTTCACAATCAGATAAAATACTTTCAAACAAAGGTTTGACCTCACTATTCCAATCCAACTTACCCAAACCTGCACCTATTTTCGGGAGCGACACAGTTTTGATACCTCTGCTTTCGCACACTTTTTTCAAGCGTTTCAAACCTTTATTCAGATATGTGAGTTCCGCATGATA
>NZ_JAJKHN010000131.1:0-10543 GCF_020982715.1 Bacteroides sp. 1_1_30 | reverse complement strand
TAGCCATGGTCTCGTGGGCTCGGAGATGTGTATAAGAGACAGCGTTTAACATGTGCAGATTGATATTTATGTCTTCAAAAGTAAAGATGCCAGGCATAATTGGTATACATCCTTTTATTATCGAGAGCACAATTACCGCACAAAATACTCCTGTTAATCTAAATGAGGAATCTGAGTGCAATAAACATTTTACAATAGAATTTTGATTTCTTACATAAGTACATACTATCACAGATTTCTCGTTTTTCTCATTTTTCTCCAATTGCCCCTGTTGTTTATTGACCATTTTACAAATCAATTTTCTAATAAAAGAGCTCTTTCTTAGTAAGGGAACTATGCCCATAGGAAGATTTTGCAGATGAAAAGCACAATCAAAATTTTGTAGTTCTTCAAATCGACTAGCTCGTTGTATAGTCCTTATTTCAGGACTAGAAAAGAATATTAATGGCATATTGGAATGAAAACGATCAAAAGTAAAAGTTCTATCTGAATGATATTTAGTTGGTTTTATTCTTCGGATTTCCCTTTCTGAAAGGAGCATCAGGTCATCTTTAAAACCCTCAAACATATTGATTATTGAAGCTGTTCCAGAAACAACACCTGCTCCAAAATAGATTCTCAATTCGGCTTCTAAAACAGTTTTTTTTAATTGTTCTGCAGCATATTCTAGCATGAAAGTTGTCAACCCTGGACATAATCCCATTCCTGTAAAAATTGTTCCCCGAAAATTTGTTATGTTCTCATTTTTTATTTCTAGTACACGTCCACTATGTCCATAGTCATCATTAATATCAACACATATTACGTGATTTCTTAAACAAATTGTATAAATATCTGTTCCTACACATGAAAAAGGACCAAGTGCCAAAATTATAATATCAAATTGTTTAATAACAGATTCTATATTTTGGGTATCATGTATGTCCATTTTTATGAACTTTACTTTCTTCTCTGATATCTTATGAATACCTCTTGATGCTATAAATAATTCACAAATATCATGATAATGTAGCAAGTAATCTGTAATAAATTGTCCCGCAATCCCTGTGCCACCAATTACTAAAACTTTCTTTTTAGACATAAATTTCTATCTTTTTTTAAGCTTATCCAACAAATTATATAATACAGAGTGATCCCCAAACTAAAAATGCCTGGTAGTAAGCATTCGGTCTTGGGAATTATCCAAGTGACAATAGATAAAATAATTGTTAGTATAACAGGGTTCACAACTATAGACCATCGAGGAACTATAGCTTTGGATGAAAAGTTACTAAATCCAACAATCAGCCAGGTCACTGGAAGTAGAATAAACATAAAGGGGAAAAAAGGTATATTAGATCCTGTTAATAATTGCCAATCTATATTTGTTTGCATTATCATTTTTGATGTACCAATACTATATATTATGGCATAGCTGTAATGATAAAACCCCAACATCAATAAAGAATAAGATATACAGAATGTATTAATAAGCGCAAGCTTTTTATTAACTTTACACATTGTTGTGTATATGAAGTATGTCCCTAATATCCAAAAAGGAAAAGTAAAAATACATCCAAAAGATGATAAATTTAAAATAGTTTCTTCTAAAGAAAGTAGTCTTGAAACAAAATAATCTGTTTCAACAGTTTTCATCTGTACTAGATAGTCGCAGGTTGTGATAAATAAACCTGAGATTACACTTATAATGATTATACAGTCATAATTACGATTGTTCATTCCATAAAAATTAAAAAGCTGCCGGAATCTTTTAGCTTCCGGCAGTCTTTATTTATTTTAAATATTGAATTTTGAAGGGATTACCTTCTGTTTTTATCTTTAAAGGTTCATACTTATCTTCTTTATAGTTGTAAAGATAATAACCTGTTCCTTGAGTAGAAGCCATCCCGAACACCATATAGTCTCCTGCTTTACATTGACTACATGACCAACCCGTAGTTCCGTCAAAGTTCATTTTTTTGACAGTTTTATTATAAACATCTATTTCAAATGTTTGCATTGATTTGTCATTTACATAATCAGGTGGATTACTAACATATCCCGGAACATTGAAATATCCATATAGCTTACCATTTCCTGTATATGTTTTGCTATAAATATAATTTGCTTTATTACCCTTTATGTCCGGTATACTAATTGTTTCTATTGGGAAATAGTATGACTGATCAAAGTCTGTTTCTCCTTTCTTTATACGCAAGAAACCTTCTGTACAGTTTGCAAAATATCCGAAGCCTCCTACACAATAAATATAAAGATCGCCTTTTTCATCAATGAAAGGATCACCTGAATACTCATAAGCGGTTGCCATTGTAGCTCTATTATCAGATATCATTTTAATAGGCTTGTCTGTCTTTGTATCAATCAAAAGTACATAAGCTCCAGTATTAGGGTTAAACTGGGACTTATCTTGAGCTAATCCTACATATAAAATACCATCTCTAATAACCGAAGCACCAGGTTCAGGATTTTTATCACCACTTTCTTTCCCAATTGCATATTCAGATAAATCTATTTCACCTGTTTTTTGCATTGTCGTAGGATTTATTATATACAATTTTCCCAATCCTACGCATGATATATAAGCTTTTTCTTCTGAATCAAATGTAAGGAATGCAGGAAGAGAACCGGAAGGGAGAATCATCGTTTCTTTTTCTTGAATTAGCAAACCATTCTCGACTCTGTACTTATATAAACGGGCATTCATCGATTCTAAGACATAAATGTTACCCCCATAAGTAAAAAGAAAAGATTCTTTTGCAAAGACCAAAGAATTTTGTGTACTTGTCTGTTCTACATTTAAATCTTTAAATAGACTAACATAAGCATTATCACCCACCGTGACACTATGAACAAAACTCATATCGTCTTCTTCATCTGTTGGAAACGGATCATCTTTACTACATGAAATAAAACTTAAAAAGGTCGCTAATAGCGACAATAAAAACCATTGATTTTTCATTTTTTTTATTTTTTTAGTTAAAATAATTATTTATAATATTACAAACTCATCGCTCCCCCTGAAGATTCATCACCAAACCAATTAAATCGTAATTTAATTTTAAAAGTACGACCTTGTAAAGGCTTTTTAAATTCCATATAGCTCTCCTTGTTGAATATATTTTCAACTTCAAACCCTAATGATACTTTATTTTTCCAAATAGATTGCTGGAATCCTGCCGTAAAAAGATGACTACGAGGAATTAACCATTTCTTTCGCTGTTCTGGTAAGTTACTCATTTGCCAACTCCAATCAAAATCATGAACGTAAGATGCGTCTATATAGATTCTAGATATTTCATGTTTCCCAAGTAATCCCTCTGTATGATACTCTAAACCATAGTTAAAATAAAAACGAGGAATATTGGGTACCTGTTTATCATAAGTCGGGTTTTTCACACTTTGGTCATTAGTAGTCCATTTTAGCTTATCCCGAATATCTTGATAGGTTAAGTTAAAATAACTATAAAGCTGTGGAGTCACATCTATTTTTAAATCAAAATCTCCCCCCATGATCTGAGTCTTACCCAAATTCGTATAAATCATTCGTATATCAGCAGGAAATAAACTTATCATATCTGTTATATACATATAATATAAATTTGTCTCTAACTGAAAACGACTTAACCCCATAAAATTACTTTTATCCATGATTAACCCTAAATTTATATTATTACTTATTTCGGGATTTAAATCAACTGAAGGCTTTACTGTCACTCCGTCTCCAAACAATTCTTCCGTATCAGGAAGCCTCACGTTATGTGATAAGGAAAATTTACCTCTCACCCCTTTGAAAAATTCATAACTGATTCCTTCACTTATTCCATAGTAAAAATTGTTTATTTTTGTTTTTTTCGGTTCTTTCTTAACACTTTCAGATTCATCTACAATTTTATCACTTGTTCTATATATTCCAGAATTTAAATAGTATAGACTGAACATTAAAGAGTTTTGAAGTTTGTTATTACGTGAAGAATACTCATGTGCTAACCCCAAAGTATTTCCCTTCATATTACTGGGAAAACCACTAGGGTCAAAACCAACATATTCTGCTGTATAATCATCCTTAGGTCTATACCTTGAATATGTGAATTGATTGTTAAGATTAAAGGTATGTTGCTTTAACTTGTATTTTAAATTCAATTTATGTCTGATTTCAAATTGTTTGTCATCTGAATAGTTTAATAAATTATCATCAGTTTCTCCCATTGTATTTGTTATGGTTCCATCCCATTGCCGTTTTGTTCTAGCGGTATCAACCAAATGCGTATGAATGATTGGAGTTACTAGACCTGACTTGAATTCAAGGTTTTTAAATAAGAAATTCTTCTTCTCTAAAGTTAAAGTAGGCATAATGTTTGTCCCATGTGTATGAGAAAAACGTGAATCAAAATCTAAGGCCTGAATTCCCTTTTTATTGTTATAAAAAGCACATTCTAATTCAATCTTATCAAACCAGAATTTTGTAAATGTT
Source organism: Bacteroides sp. 1_1_30 (assembly GCF_020982715.1). Classification (NCBI taxonomy): domain Bacteria; kingdom Pseudomonadati; phylum Bacteroidota; class Bacteroidia; order Bacteroidales; family Bacteroidaceae; genus Bacteroides; species Bacteroides sp. 1_1_30. The sequence continues at coordinate 6,072 of NZ_JAJKHN010000131.1, read as the reverse complement.
AAACCTACATTATACATTGTGGACCTATAATAATCATTATTTCTTATTACTTCTTGGTAGGCACTTGAAGGTAAATTTGTTTCAAAAACAGGATAAGTCATTTTATAATTATTATCCGATTTATTATGAAAAAAACCTCCTCCAATTTGAATCCCTGGTTTTTCAAACATTTTTTTTACACTGACTAACGTTTTGGAAGTACCAAATGAAGCAAACTCCTGAGTAAAGCCTACCAAGTCACACTCGTCCTCTCTTGTAACAACATTAATCGCTCCTCCCAGACCATCACTGCCATATTCAGCAGGAACTATTCCTTTATATATCTCAATATATTTAATGGCATCAATAGGTATGTCGTTTATATCAAATGAACCATCGGGGCTATTTAAAGGAAAACCATCTATATAAATAGCTACTCTTTTTCCTTCCAGACCATGTATGGACATTTTAGAAGAGCTACCCAAACCTCCGGATTTTCTAACTTTGATTCCAGAAGTACGAGTAAGTACTTCTTCAATTCCAGTTGAACGACCTCTTAATTTTGCTCCATCAACAACCGTTACAGCCATAGGACTTTTACGTATATGATTTATTTCTGCCTGCTGTGAGGATGCTTTTACCACGACCTCATTCAACACTTCTGTACTTTCTTCCAAAAAGAAATTTTTAGTTGTATTTCTATTTACAGTAACAGACTGTTTTATTGTTTTGTATCCGATAAAAGAAACCTCTACAAGATACGTTCCGTTTTGAGGTAATTTTATTCTGTATAACCCATTATCATTTGCATTATCTCCAACCTGATTTTTTCGTATATATACAGAAGCTCCTACAACAGGTTCATTTGTCTTTTTATCTACGATTCGACCAGAAAGAAAAACTTGTGCCCAAGATATCATAGGGAAACAACATATTCCCATAATGACTAAAATTGTTTTTACTTTTCTACACAACATAGGTTTATAATAAAATTTTTTTTTAACATGCATATTATAGTTACATTGGAAGCTTTAGATACATTTATCGTGTCAATATCAATCCAATTGCATAATTTACTATATGCTGTATAATATGCCTTTAGAATAGCTTCTTTACGTGAAAAAATGTCAATAGGAGAAAATTCTTTCTTATCTATACACGCTATCTCTTGGGGTGTACAAAAAAGAGAATATTCCTTTTTTGATAATATCGTCGTTTGATCTTCAATATCTACTCCAATACCCTTATACCTCTTTTTCTTTCCAACAGCAGCAACTGCTATTGCATCTTTATGAGATATAGAACCAACTATGTCAAATGGCCATATTGGTTCACCATCTCTTCCTTTTAAAATGGGAACTATTTCCTTTTGTAAAGTCTGTAAGGCACGATGTGCGGCACAACGTCCCAAAATATAAGTTTTAAGACGTATTTCAGACCATTCTCTTTTAATGAATATTTTTTCCTCATTAAAGAGATTATCTGAAGTAGCAAAAGGACTATCTTCCACAATTTCTACTGCTATATCGGAAAAGGGTAATACAAGCATATTTATACATGCAATTCTATATAATTCATTATCAACTTAGCTAATTCCGCATGATATTTTGTAATAAGAACATGCCCTCCTGGCAATTGGTGGAAAGAAACTTTCTGAAAGTAATTATTCCATAGATGTTGATTGTTTCGAATTGTAGGCTCATCCTCTCTACCGACGATGGAACATAATGGGGTTTTCAATTTACAATCAAGAAACTTGTAATTTACCATTGCTACAGTATTCATTCTCAACTCATGCAAATATTCATGTTTTTCTTCATCTGATAAAGTTGCGATCAATTCTTCATTCAACAGATCTTTTGCACGTGAATAATCCAAAAGGGCATTATCGTCATTTGAAAAGAATTGCATTAAGTCATCACGCAATGTAGGAGGAGTTCCACCAATCATTATAATACCCTGTATCGGAATATTTTCTTGTTCAAATCGTTTACAGATATCATAAGCAATATAGCAACTGTAAGAATATCCCATGATAAACAAAGGAATCTCTTTATCAGCCTCTTTCAGTTCATTGGCTAATAGCGCACCAACTTCTTCTACAGAGGACTTTATCTCACGTCCATCTCCATGTCCCGGATATTGTACTGTATATAAGTTGATTTCTCCGGTAAAATCCCCAGAAAATGTACTATACATACCAGGGGTTCCTGCTGCATATGGAAGACATATAAGTTTTGCATATGGAGTAGAAACCTTTTTCATACAAATGAGATTCTCAACTTTATTATTCTCTATTTCTTGTTCAAGCAGTTCGGCTATCGTAGGTTTATCGAATAAATCTTTTAATTTGATGTTGGTTAATCCGACCTCCTTTAATTCTTTTATTAACCTTACAGATCGGATAGAGTCGCCTCCTATATCCCAGAAATTATCAAATACACCTACCTCTGGTATCCCTAATACCTTTTCCCAGATTAAGGTTATTTGTTTTTCCCTTTCATTCCTTGGACCTACAATATCCCTTTTAACAAAATTTTGTTTCTGATTCGCAATATTGGGTAATTGCTTCTTGTCTGTTTTTCCATTGGCAGAAATTGGAATCTGCTCTATTCTAGCCATTGCGGAAGGTAACATATAGTGAGGTATCTTCATTTGCAGAACAGACATTATATCCTTGTATTCTAAATCATAATTATTTGCTGTAACATAAAAAGCTACAACTACAGGCTGTTTGTTTACATCATATTGAATCTCTGCACAAGCCTCTGTAATACCTGATACTTTTAATAAAGCATTCTCTATTTCTCCTAATTCAATTCTATACCCTCTGACATTTACTTGAAAATCTTTACGTCCTACAAATACAATATCGCCAGTTACAGTCATCTTTACAACGTCTCCTGTATTATATACAATTCCTTCATGAGTAATAGGATTATTGATAAATACAGATTTCGTTTTCTCTTCTTTATTCAAATAACCACATGACACTCCCTCGCCTCCAATATAAAGGATACCAGGAACTTCTGGTAGTGTATATTCTAAATTATCATTTAATACATATACTTGTGTATTATAAATCGGTTTCCCTATTGGAACTATATTTAAATGACATTTGCCGTCTTCTTCAATCGGGATAGGATAAAAAGTGGAAGCCACCGTTGTTTCTGTAGGGCCGTATTCATTAATAAATTTGTGCAAAGGATAATTTTCTAACCACCTGTTTATATCCGAAACATTGATAATTTCAGCACCCAGCATAATAGTCATATTGGGTGATAGGTTTACAGGTCTCTCCAAAAATCCCAACATATTTACCAACATTGAAAAATGAGAGGGAGTTACATTCAAAAAATTGATTTTTTCTTCATCTATAAAATACAGAAGTTTCTCTATATCTTTAGTTGCATTATCGGAAAGAATGTGTAAAGAAGCTCCGGCAATGAAAGGTAGCCAATTAGAAGTAACAGTCATATCAAAGGAATACGATGTTATTAAAGCAAACCTGTTATTACAGTTTACATTAAACGCTTCTTTCTCATAATTCAAAAAATTGGATACATTTCTATGCCTAAGCATTGTACCTTTAGGTTGTCCTGTTGAACCAGAAGTATAAATCATATAAATCAAATCATCAGGAGTATTACAAGGTACTATATTATCCATAGATTGACTATTTATATCATTTACGGTGTATCGACGATATGTATCAGGTAAAGGAATAGAATCATCATCAAGTAACACACAATGTTTAATGTTGGGGGTATATGAACTATTAATATTGTCTACATGTATTCCTTGAGTTACAAGAACTTCTGCTCCACAGTCATTTATCATATACTGTATTCTATCCGAAGGATAAGAAGGGTCAATTGGCACATACGCCCCACCTGCTAAAAGAATTCCAAGTTGTACTATAGGCAAATCAAGCGTTCTGTTCAGTAATAAAGCAACCTTAGAATTTCGTACCACTCCAAGAGAACGTAAGAAATGCGCCATCTGATTAGCTTTTTTCCAAAACTCTGTATAAGTTAAAGAAACTCCTTGATAAGAGATCGCCTCTCTATTAGGATACAAATCTACAGTATTACTGATCTGTTCATATATTGTTTTAAGAGGATAAGCATGTTCTGTTTTATTTGTTTGCTCCAATAATTTTATATAGAAGAGAGGGAGTATATTTGAACATGAACGCTCTTCGTATCCCTTAGTGTTTGTATCATCTACCAATTGGTTAAGCATAGACGTGAATTGTTCAGAAAGTAGTTGTATGTATTCCGCATCAAATAGCTCACGAACATAATTCCAATCAAAACACCATTTATTTTCCCATGTATACATAACAAGGTCTATATAAGTACCAGGTGCACCTGTCTGTACTTTAGGCGCACCAATTGTCAAATATCTAGATGAATGACTGATACCTTTGGGAAGCATATTGATAGAATTACTAAAAATAATTGCACTCAAAGAGCTTTGTTTTAAGCCTTCCTGTTCTGCGATTTTTCTGGACAATTCTATTGAAGATATTGGATACTCAAGCATGGTTCGTACAAATTGTTCTATCTTACGTGCAATAGAAACAATCGGTTCTTGTGGAGATGTTTGGATACGGACAGGGAAAATATCAAGAAAACTACCTATTATATTTTTTGCATTAGGTAAATGCTGTTCCCTGTTAAATACAGGCATGTTGATAATGAGATCATTTTGTCCAGACCACAAATTCATCAGTTTAAAATAGCATGCCATAAGTAAGGAATTAAGGCATATACCAGAAGTATGAGAACTGATTTCAAGAACTTTATTCATCAATAAAGAATCCAATTCCGTATGTAAGGTATTAAAATGGACTTTATTTATTAAAGATGGCTGACATTTCGTGGGAATAGATATTTTCTCTGGTAAATCTTTAAACACCTTTAGGGCAAAATCCATTGCATTCTGATATCGCTTTGTTTGCCTTCTGAATCTCTCCACAAAAACATAGTCAGAAAAAGTTAGACCTTTTTCTTGTTCAACAGTTATTTCTTTACCAGCGATAAACTGATCATAAGTTGATGTTAATTCTTGAAGGAATTGAAAAAAGCTGAAACCATCAATTATCTGGTGATCAATATGTATAATTAATTCATGTTCATCTTCCCCTGTTTTATAAATATTACAATAGAATAAAGGATACTCTTTAAGGTCAAATCTGTGATCATGATCTTTTTCGTCCTTTTGTAAAAAGAATGTTTCCTGTTGTTCTTTGTTCATTGAAGTTATATCTTCATAAGAACTTTTAAATGTCGGATATTCAGGAAGAGTTATCATCTCAGGTTTATCCGACTCTTCGGAAAGAATAGAATGTAACAATGGATGACAGTTAATAATGTGATTTAACGTCTTGTCCCAACATGCTGGATCAAAAAAACCTTTCAATTGTGTCCGACAAATGATATAACAACTTAATCCTGTCGGTTCATTACGGATAAAACTTTTACTGTGATAGAATAATGTTTCTTGGAAATCCATTAACGGAAAAGAATACCCCTCTGGAGTTACATAGCGTTCCTTAATGGTTTGTGCTATATCTCGTATACAAGTTTTATCTTTTATATCATCTAATGTTATTTTATCAAAAACTTCAGTTAAGCGCTTCATCATTTGATATACAGCGGCAAAAGAAGTCACTTTAGTTATAATATTTTCTGTATATTGTATTTCTAAAGAGGGAATTCCTATTTCTTCGCTGATAAACTCTCGAACTAACAGTTCATATTCATTTAAAGGAGATTGAAGTTCTTTTAATAAATATTGTTCAAGATAATGTTTTTGAGAGACTAAGGTCGGATATTTATAGAAGAAACTATTTTCTAATTTAATATTTAACAGTTCTTCAAGTTTAGAAACAGCCATCATACTGCGTATTGAGTCTCCTCCTAAAGAAAAGAAGTTATCTTCTATATGAATGAGGTTTGTTTTTAAAACTTCTGACCATATTTTTTTGAGAACCAATAAATAATCCATATTATGAGATTCTTTGTTTAGTTTTACAATTGATTTATTATACTGTCCTTGCTCAAAATACTTTGCCATAGATCGACG
>NZ_JAJKHN010000130.1:0-10513 GCF_020982715.1 Bacteroides sp. 1_1_30 | reverse complement strand
GCTTAAAGATACAAAAAAGGCAACTAACTCGCAATGAATTAGTTGCCTTAAATTTTATTATTTTAGGAATATCCCTAGGTAAAATGGATGAACCGCAAACCTTACAATAACATTTATGGTACTTATTTCTTAAGAAAGAGTTACCTCCTCCAATAAAACAAGCTCCCAGCTACGCCAAACAATAGTAATTAACTTCAGTTCACCTTTCGCCTTGGCTTCTGCCACCAGCTCATCTTCACTATAACGAAGTAACTGTTCGCGCGCCTCATCAGCAAGGGCACGTATTTCTTTTTCCGAAGCACCGGCTTTTGCATATTTCACCTCAAGCAGATAGGTGAAAGGAGGAAGTACGGGAACCGACAGACTAGGTTTGAAGAAGAAATCTGCAAAGCCTTTATTCAATTCGTATTCCGGATAAAGTTGATAATAACGATACATTCCTAAATAAGCAAGCAAGAAGCCTTTAATGTGCGCTTCACCTTCAATATATTCACGAATACGGCTTTGCTCACGAACAGCGTTGGCGATAAAATCGAACAAAGGTTTCCAATCTCCTCTGAAAGCCATATTCTCAAATAAAGCACTCATCTTGTTCATGTCTATTTTAAAGATATCATGCTTGATGTAGCCTTGTATCAAGAAGTTAAAAAGCTGTTCTCTTACAACTAAATTCGGTACATGCAGGATGGGTCTTCCCACCATATCTACACCTTTGATGGAAAGAAGTCCGAAATAGAATAATAAAGACTTGAAATTACTGGGGTCCGTCATCTCCAATGCAGAAAAATGAGTAACAATGTCAGTAATAATCTCTCCTTGCTCGGCTATTTCCTTTATAACAGAAAAATTCTCTCCCAATCCATGATCTAATTTTATCAAGTATGCCAACTTGTTAAAGTCAGTGCGAATGTTAGGGTCTACAATTTCTTTAGGCTTTTTATGATGAAGTACAAAAGATTTCAGAAAATAAAGTGCCATGTCAGAATTAAACATACACTGTTCCAATGTATCTTCACTAAAGCAATAATTGTCATAATTGGGTTTCATCATGGCAACTATTTCATCTATAGATTCTTGAAGTACTCCCTGCTCTTTATAATATTCCAGCATCTCACGCAACTCATTCTCACTGAATCCAACCAAATCATTAAACCATGAATCATTTGTGATATTGGTTCCGATGTTAAAGCCACTAGTTACATCATCCATCGTCACCGGACTCACTCCGGTAATAAACAACCGTTCAAGAGCAGCTCCGGTTCCGGTAGTGGCAGATTTTATCACGTTAAAGAAGCCACGAATAAAACCTTCGCCATGCGTTGCTTTCCTGTAAAACTCCGTACCGTAAGTTGAAAGAATGGTATTGGTGAAATTATCGTATTCATCAATAAGTAAATAAATACGAATATTTTTCTTACGGGTAGCATAGGAATTAACCGCAGACAGAAAAGCACCGGGTTCTTCTTGTATTTTCTCATCAAGAACATCCCAAATTTCTTTTCCTAACAAATCTTCATACTTAAAGACAAAATCTTTAAGTTTGCTACAACAATGTAGCTTAAACGATAGTTCTACTTCGTTGACATTGGAACTCACTTCCGAAAAATTAAATCGCATGATGAGAAACTGATTGTGAAGCTTCGTCGGATGCTGACCTATGTATAGCTGACCAAACAACTCGTCAAACTGTTCAGCATGATTTACGTCATAATAGGCCTCTAACATAGCCAAAGTCAGACTCTTCCCAAATCTACGAGGACGTATCAGAAACAGATAAGGCGGTTGCATCTCTATTTTTTCAATGAACATTGTCTTATCTACATAATAATAATTCTCTTTCTGAATTCGGCTAAAATCAGTTATTCCGTAAGGTATTTGTTTCATCATATTGCGATTCCTTTCAATTTATCTGTCTCTTATTTCTGCAGACTTTTTTCAATATTCTGCAAACGGCGTTCTAATGCTGCATACTTTTCATCCTTTTCTTTTAAAAGACGCTCGTAGAGTTCAGTGATTTTGTCGATAAGATTGAAGTTGTTAACTCGACTATCATTAATACTATCTTCGGTATCAGACTTAACTATACCCATGCTGATGTTTGCCCCACCTGCACTTTGTTCTGAATTATTCACCGTATTATTTTCAAACACCACCGTCTGTGCATCCTCCTCCAAAGTCTTGAGATAATCGAAAGGGACATTCAATGCACGTGCAAAGCGTTGCAACATCTCATCATCAATCACCTTCATCTTCTCATATTTAGAAACAGCAGGTTGTGAGAGATGTACTAATTCACTCAAACCCTCCTGGTTCATATTCTTTTCAATACGGGTACGACGTATATTGCGTCCGTGATGGACTCTCCCAATTGTCAATTCTTCTGTTTCCATTTTTATTTTCTTTCTTTTTAAAATCCAACAAATATACAAATGAAAAGTTTCGCTCGAAGCAAATATACGAAAAAAACGAATAGATGTGATAATATGGATAAAAGGAATATTACAACCTGACAAATAGAATAAAATGAATACTTCAAACAGCGCATAATGTGTTAAATTATCACGAACTTTACCGCACGAAAGGGCAACAAAACAAAAGAGCAAGTGAAGATGAAAAGAATATTGACAAGCAAAGAATACAGGTTCATAAAAGGGCTCAAAGAATTGATGACTAAATACAATGCAGTGATCTCTACAGATGCACAAGGAAAAATTGAGATTGTTGTGAATGAAGACGACGAATCATTTGATTTTGAAACAGAAAGCACGATCTATTTAGGAGAATGTTTTTCGGATGATGAGCTAAATGAATTACTGGAAAAGAACTTAGCACACATAATACGAATAAAAGAGGAGTATAAAACAAACTTGTAAACGGATTTATATAATTGAAAAATCATTAATCCAAATTTCTATATAAACACCCCACCAGATTTCTTTAGAACCAACGGCCTCTTCCTTTTAAAGGAAGGGGTCGTTCCTTTAAAAGGAGTGAAGCTTTGGTTTTAAAGCAAGAAAAACGACCTTATTAACTGGTATATTTGCCTGTATCATAAACTTTTTAAATAAAAAAGCTCTTTCAAAGAAATTTTTCTCATATCTTTGCGACGTGTTAAGTTAATAAATTGATTAAGGTCGATTTTTGACTGTTTCGAATCGGGAAGTATGGGGGTACTTTCCGATTCTTTTTTGGGGAGGATATAATAAGGTGTCTTTCATCTTTTTAAAGGTTTTAATAAACTGGATAAATCTAATATATACTAACTCTATATATAAAACAGTTCAACTCCGGAGGATACTAATAAAAAAGAAGGCTGTTTCAAAATTAAATTTGAAACAGCCTTCATTATATATAGAAGCTATCGCTTTCTTACTTCTTTTCCGGTCTTGGCAACAATACCTTGCGTGAAAGTTTGAATTTGCCAGTTTTCGGATCGATATCAATCAGTTTTACCTCGATTTCATCACCTTCTTTGATTCCGGCTTCTTCTACTGTTTCCAGACGTTTCCAGTCAATTTCGGAGATGTGCAGCAAACCATCCTTGCCCGGCAAGAATTCGATAAATGCACCATAAGGCATAATAGAACGAACTTTACCTTTATAAACTTCGCCTACTTCAGGAACAGCAACGATTGCTTTAATCATGCGCATTGCATCATCAATACATTTCTTGTTTGTTCCGGAAACTTCGATGCGTCCCATACCATCAATTTCTTCGATAGTAATCACAGCACCAGTTTCTTCCTGCATACCTTGGATGATCTTTCCACCAGGGCCGATCACAGCACCGATGAATTCTTTAGGAATTGTCATCGTTTCGATACGTGGAGCATGTTCTTTCAGGTCGGCACGTGGTTCAGCAATTGTTTCAGTAATCTTATTAAGGATATGCATACGTCCTTCTTTAGCCTGGTTCAAAGCACGTTCCAGAATGTCATAAGACAGACCGTCTACCTTGATATCCATCTGTGTAGCAGTGATACCGTCTTTTGTTCCGGTCACCTTGAAGTCCATATCTCCCAAGTGGTCTTCGTCACCCAGGATATCAGACAATACAGCATATTTTTCTTCGCCCGGATTCTTAATCAATCCCATAGCGATACCCGATACCGGTTTCTTGATCTTCACACCTGCATCCATCAATGCCAATGTGCCGGCACATACGGTAGCCATAGAAGAAGAACCGTTAGATTCGAGGATATCTGAAACCACACGTACTACATACGGATAGTCAGCAGGAATCTGTCCTTTCAAAGCACGCCAAGCCAAGTGACCGTGACCGATTTCACGACGGCCTACACCACGTTGTGCTTTTGCTTCGCCTGTAGAGAAAGGAGGGAAGTTATAGTGTAACAAGAAACGTTCTTTTCCGTGTTCCAAAACATCGTCGATAATCTTCTCATCCAGTTTTGTACCCAGAGTAACAGAAGTCAATGACTGTGTTTCACCACGAGTAAAGATAGCAGATCCGTGAGGGCCAGGCAGAGGACCTACTTCACACCAGATCGGGCGGATTTCGGTAGTCTTACGACCATCCAGACGCTTACCTTCGTCAAGGATAGAACGGCGCATGGCCTCTTTTTCTACATCGTGGTAGTAACGATCGATCAATGCAGCCTTTTCGTCCAATTCTTCTTCAGAGAATTGAGCTTTGAATTCTTCGCGGATCGCTTCGAAAGCAGCAAAACGTTCGTGTTTGTTATTGTTTCCGGAAGCAGCAACTGCGTAAGCCTTGTCGTAACATGCTTCGCGAACAGCCTTGCGCAAGTCTTCGTCGTTTACTTCGTGGTTGTATTCACGTTTTACAGTTTTTCCAACCTCTTCAGTCAACTCCATCTGCGCTTTGCAATGAATCTTGATAGCTTCGTGAGCCACTTTCATTGCTTCCAGCAATTCAGCTTCAGATACTTCATGCATTTCACCTTCTACCATCATGATGTTCTCATAAGTAGCGGCTACCATCAAGTCCATGTCAGCTTTTTCCAGTTGTTCAAAAGTAGGATTGATAACGAACTGACCGTCGATACGTGCTACACGCACTTCAGAGATCGGTCCGTTGAAAGGAATATCTGAAACGGCAAGTGCTGCAGAAGCGGCAAGTCCTGCCAATGCATCCGGCATATCCACACCATCAGCAGAAAAGAGGATGATGTTCACATATACCTCTGCGTGATAATTATCGGGGAATAAAGGACGGAGAGCACGGTCTACAAGACGGCAAGTAAGAATCTCATAATCAGAAGCTCTACCTTCTCGCTTGGTGAAACCACCAGGGAAACGGCCGAATGCCGCAAATTTTTCTTTGTACTCTACCTGTAAAGGCATAAAATCTGTTCCGGGAACTGCATCTTTAGCGGCACAAACAGTAGCTAACAACATGGTGTTGCCCATGCGAAGCATTACAGAACCGTCTGCCTGTTTTGCCAACTTTCCCGTCTCGAGTGTGATGGTTCTTCCATCAGGTAACTCGATTGTCTTAACAATTGGGTTAATCATAAAAATTGTTTTATCTATACTTTTTCTTTCAAAATTCCTGCAAAGATATACATTTATCGTGGTAATCAGGTGGAAATGAGGTAAAAAGTTAGTGGTGAACTGATTTTTTTTCAAAATTAGGATGAAGAACCCGGCAAAATGCTTTGACTAATCTCGAAAAGAAGTATATTTGCATCTCGTTAATAACACACACTATATGAAAAAGGTTACTTTTGCAGCGCTCGCCGCACTTACTATTACTGCTTGTAGTTCCGGTCCTAAATTCCAGGTGAACGGGGATGTATCAGGAGCCGACGGTAAAATGCTTTATCTCGAAGCTTCCGGTCTGGAAGGTATTGTTCCACTCGATTCAGTGAAGCTGAAGGGGGAAGGTACATTCAGTTTCAAGCAGCCTCGTCCCGAATCACCCGAATTTTATCGCTTGCGGATTGACGACAAAATCATCAATTTTTCTGTAGATTCTATCGAAACAATTCAGATCAAAGCGCCGTATGTGGATTTCTCCACTACTTACACGGTGGAAGGTTCGGAAAACAGCAACAAGATAAAAGAGCTGACGCTGAAGCAGATCCGCCTGCAAAAAGAGGTGGACGACTTGCTGGCAGCTTTACGCAGTAACAGAATGGGGCATGATGTATTTGAAGACAGTCTGGCAACGTTGCTCAACAATTACAAGGAAGATGTCAAAGTGAACTATATTTTCGCTGCTCCCAACACGGCAGCCGCTTACTTTGCCCTGTTCCAGAAACTCAATAATTATCTGATATTCGATCCGTTGAACAATAAAGATGATGTGAAATGTTTCGCTGCTGTCGCTACGAGCCTCAACAATGCGTTCCCTCATGCCGTACGTTCCAAGAACCTTTATAATATTGTAATTAAGGGGATGAAGAACACGCGCCAGCCACAGGCGAAAGCATTGGAGATTCCTCAAGAGAAAATTGTGGAAACCGGCATTATCGACATCGCCCTGCGTGACGTGAAAGGAAATGTGCGCAAACTGACCGACCTGAAAGGAAAAGTCGTATTGCTCGATTTCTCTGTATTCCAGTCGCCTGCCGGTTCTCCTCACAACCTGATGCTTCGCGAACTATATAATGAATACGCAAAACAAGGACTGGAAATATACCAAGTATCTCTCGATGCGGACGAACACTACTGGAAAACTGCGGCAGACAACCTTCCCTGGGTTTGTGTACGCGATGGAAACGGAGTATATTCTACCAACGTAGCTGTATATAATGTTCGTCAAGTTCCATCTATCTTTTTGATTAACCGTAACAACGAATTAAAGCTTCGCGGCGAAGATATCAAGGATTTGGAAGCAGCTGTCAAGTCATTGCTCTAAGTTGTTATAATTTAGCATATTTCATTTAAATATGTTACATAGCATCTTTTTTCACTTGACACGTATCACTTAAAAGTCTATCTTTGCAAAGAAATAATGATAAGAGGGTTCCAACATGGCTCATGTTGGAATTCTTTTTTGTTTATATGACCATTTAAAACAATTAAAGGAGGAAAACATCATGGCTTATATGTCAGAAGAAGGTTACAAGAAACTGATGGCGGAACTGAAGGAACTGGAAACAGTGGAACGCCCGAAGATCTCTGCGGCAATAGCCGAAGCCAGAGATAAAGGAGACTTGTCGGAAAATGCAGAATACGATGCCGCCAAAGAGGCGCAGGGTATGCTTGAAATGCGCATCAACAAATTGAAAGCTACCATTGCAGACGCAAAAATCATTGATGAATCTAAGCTGAAAACAGATTCTGTACAGATTTTAAATAAAGTGGAACTGAAGAATGTAAAGAACGGTATGAAGATGACTTATACCATCGTTTCCGAAAGTGAAGCTAACCTGAAGGAAGGAAAGATTTCCGTTAACACCCCGATTGCACAAGGTCTGCTTGGCAAGAAGGTGGGTGATGTAGCCGAAATCACTGTTCCACAAGGCAAAATTGCATTGGAAGTAGTAAACATATCAATTTAACGTAAAGGCAGGTCTCCTTGTGGGGCTTGCCTTCATTTATCAATAAAAGTTATGGCAACAATATTCAGTAGAATCATCGCAGGCGAAATCCCCTGCTACAAGGTGGCGGAAAACGAAAAGTTTTTTGCGTTTCTCGATATCAATCCGTTGGTAAAGGGACATACATTGGTGGTGCCCAAACAGGAAGTAGACTATATTTTCGATTTGAGCGATGAGGACCTGGCTGCTATGCATGTATTTGCAAAGAAAGTGGTCCGTGCCATTGAAAAAGCTTTCCCCTGTAAAAAGGTGGGCGAAGCGGTTATCGGACTGGAAGTTCCTCATGCACATATTCATTTAATTCCTATTCAAAAGGAATCGGATATGTTGTTCTCGAATCCGAAACTGAAATTGTCGGATGAAGAATTCAAGTCCATAGCACAAGCGATCAACTCCTCTCTATAAAACATGATGATGAAATAAGCAAGAGCGTTCTGTGAAGGACGCTCTTTTTTTGTTCCATGCCTTGAAACAAAGTGTTCCTCGGTGTGAAACGAAGTGTTCCTCACCGAGGAACAACCTGTTCCACACGGAGAAACTTTTATCGTTCCTTGCTTTCGGCAACTTCTACCAAATAAACTCCGATACAGATAAAAATAATGGCAAACGTCTGCGTCCAGCTAAAACGGTCTTGTCCCAAAGCAAGGGAGGCAATAGTTGCCACAATCAGAATCAGATAACCATAAATGGCAACCACCGTTGTCTTCAGATATTTCAAACCGACAGGCAACAACATATAACTGATAGTGGTCGGGAAAATCAATACGAACATCAGGATAAGGAAAGGTGTCCAATGGAACGGCATGGAGAATACCGGGGCATCAAATCCCGTAATGAACGTTACTATTATAGCAGATACAGCAGCACCGGAAAAAGTATAGCGCAACATGGTTATTGCTCCGATAGCAGTCAAGATACGCTGACTAAGAATCAGATAGACAGCATATACCACAGAGCTAAGAAGACAAAGCATATTTCCCGTGAAAGCATCGGACGCCAAATCATCACTTTGCTGGGTTAAAATACAAACCAATGCTCCTATCAGACCGATAGAAATTCCTATTATTTTTTTTGTGGTCGCCTTCTCCTTATAAAAGAATATCATCATGAGAAAAACCCAAATAGGCTGGAGACTGGTAAAAATAGAACTGGAAACAGGAGTCGTTTTACTCAATCCGGCCAGGTAAAGAAACATAAAGCCATAAAGTCCCAAGGCCCCCAACAGGAAAAGGAGCCATTTATCTTTGGCGGATGATTTTTCCGGAGGCATAAACCACCCGATTACCCAAAAGGCTGCTGCTGCAAACGTGCAGCGAAGGGTTGCTCCTGTCAGCGGACTCATCCACAAAGGCAGAAGATACTTCAGGGCATTCATATTTAACCCGCTAAAAACTTTCGAGACGGCCATGCTAAGATTGGCTTCCAGTTTCTTATTCTTCATTTTTTATTTCAATTGGTCGTTAAACAAAAAGGTATGACGGCGCCGATATGCCCAGAAAAGAGTGACAACAGTAATCAGCAGATTAAAGATAAACGGAAACTCTTGCGATTGGGTATGGAATACCCACTGGAAAAAATCGACGATAAAGGGATAGAGCAAAATAGCCAGGTAGTTCATCATCATCACAAATGCCAAAGCTAATGTGGTCTTTTGCGGTAATGCGGTCTGCGTGGTCTTGTCATAAAGCATGGGCTGGATAATGCCATACCCTAAACCGACCAGAATACACCCGGGAATAATCAACCACTCTATCGGAGCTATCCAGATTAATAATAGTCCCAATGCCATCGACAACAGGCTATATGCCTTCGTACGTTCTTTAAGCAAGCCTACAATTTTATCCAGACAGAAGCCCGGAGCCGTGATAGCCAGGAAGAAAAGCGAAATCATCAGTCCGGAATTACCACTGGAGAAATGATGCTTTTCCATTAAGAAAGGCAGATTGAAGATCACTACTATTACGATATATGTAATCACCCCATAGAAAAGCATCAGTTCTATCAGATGCTTGATGTGAATACCATATTTACTGCCTTCAATGTCTATGGCAGACTGTCGGGCAGCTTTGCTGTCGTCCGCTGAACTCGTCTCCGGCACAGTCACCGTCGCTGCATTCGCAGTTGCTACATTTGCCGCCGTAGTAGTAGCAGTATCAGACGAAGAAGATGCCGTTAAAGCGGCTTCTCCGGACCGGTCTTCTTTCAAATGTCCCACCAGCAGAATGGAAACCAACGGAAGAAGATAAACAAGAAAAGGCAGGTGCCAACTGACTTCTGCCAGATAGCCCGTCACGGCAGTTGCTATCACTAACGTAAAATTAGTTATGGCCGAACTCAACCCGAACTGTTTCACCCGATAAGTTCCCACAAAATATCTGGAAACCAATCCGGTAGACAAAGGGATAATAAGTCCGGACCCGATGCCGAGCAGAGCACTAACCACAATCAACTGCCACATTCGATTGGATATCAGATACAGAACACCGCTTGCGGCAAAAAGCCAGAGTCCGACTTTCAATACACGGACATAATCGACTTTCTCCGTCAGTTTACCACCCAGCAATATAAAAGGTATGATGAGCAATGATGGCAGTGATGTCAACATCTGTATGTCCAGATCCGTAGCTTTCGGAAATATCTTTGTAAGGTCACCCAATATAGGTGAAACAGCGAGTCCCGGCAATGAAGTCAATGCCGAAATAGACCAAATGGCAATTAAAGTGATAAGAGGAATTGTTCCTCGTCCCGTCTGTATCTTCATAATGCTTATTCGTTAAAAGTTTAGGTTTGAAGAAAACAATAGTCGCTTTATAAAGTTCATTTATTCACCACAGAGGAGGACGCAGAGGATACAGAGGGGAATCTTGTTCATGCCGGTACCGTTTTGAATAAAATAATGGAGTATTCTGGAAACGTTGTGGCAAATCTGAAAAAGATGATTGAGTTTTTAAGATTCCCCGTTATCCTGTCTCTTATACACATCT